>DATGJV010000465.1:0-5125 GCA_035295005.1 Ktedonobacteraceae bacterium
TTGAAGTGTAAGGCTTGCACAATATTGTGATAGAGCCAGGGTACCCGCAAGGGGATACCCCTACTATACACGACCAGGTCGTATATAGTAGGGGTATCCCCTTGCGGGTACCCTGGCCTCTTGCATGTTGTTTTAGCAATAGTTTCCCTTTTCAGTGGTCCACTCCCTTAATCTCTTCTGCCACCGTTGCATTGCCCCGCGCTGCCGACCAGCGCAATGCCTCTGCCGCCGTGTACAACGAACCAGTTACGCAAATCAGGTCATTATTCTCCGCGAGATCAAGTGCCATATCCATCGCATCACTGGTATTTGCGGCCGTATAGCGTTGTACCTGTGAGGCGTATTCGGCAAAGAGCTGCTCCAGTTGCGCAATCGTCGCGGCACGTGGATTCATCATTTGCGTCAGTACGACTATATCAGCATCAGCCAGCGCCTTGACAATGCCAGCAAGGTCTTTGTCTGAATTCACGCTCAGCACAATAATCAGCCGATGCAAAGCAAACGATGAGCGTAAGGCTTGCAGCAACGTTTGCATAGAATCAGCGTTGTGCGCACCATCCACGACAATCATGGGATCATGCCCGATAACCTCCATACGTGCAGGCCAATGTACGACATAAAAACCTGACCGCAATGCTGATTCGTCCCAGACAATTCCCTGTTCGCGCAACAGGTCTAACGTTGCCAGCGCACAGGTCGCATTTTCGAGTTGATGTTGCCCCGCAAGCGGAATCGTCAATTCGGCATACGTGCGCGTTGGCGTCCAAACAGTATATTGCTGTTGCTCCTCCTTGCGCCTTTCCAGGCGATAGCGATAGGTAGGCGAAGGGAGCAAACCCGCCTCGACTTCGGCCTGTGCCGGATCATTTTCAGCAGAGCCAATACGCACGAAACGGGCATGTTGTCGTTGGCACGCAGCGGCAATAGCCAGCAGAGCCTCCGGCGCTTGCGCCGATGTCACAACGACACCGTTTGGTTTGATGATACCAGCTTTCTCAGTCGCTATTTCGGTAAGCGTGTTGCCCAGAATCTGCATGTGATCGTAGCTGATCGAGGTAATAACAGAGACTAGAGGATGCGTGACATTAGTCGCGTCCAGGCGTCCACCCAACCCCACTTCTATGACGGCATGTTGTACGTGTTGGCGACAGAAATAGAGCAAGGCCAGGGCTGTTGCCACTTCATAGGTGATGAACGGGCCAAATTTCCCCGTTTCCTGCACAACATCAACAGCATCTTGTATCTCAGACAGAAGTTCCGCAACTTCCTCCTCACGAATTAATTGCCCATTGACGCGGATGCGCTCGCGAAATGTGTGCAGGTCAGGCTGCGTATAAAGTCCTGTGCGCAATCCAGCTTCACGTAACACTCGCTCTATGAACGCCGCAGTCGAACCCTTGCCTTTCGTGCCAGCAATCAACGTATTGCTGTAACAAAGATGTGGGTTGCCGAGAGCTTCCAATAGCTGCTCCTCACGCGGCAGATTTTCCTCAGGGCTACGTGTGAATGCGCTCCCACGCTCAAAATCGCTCAGGCTATAAAGATAGGCCAGGGATTCCGAATAATTCATGTATAAGTACCTTTCAAGGGATTCCGTTACGACAACCTATACGTCCCACGTACTATCGCATCGCTCATCTTCACAACGCGCACCATCTCATGCACGTCATGCACGCGCACAATATCTGCTCCCTGCGCGATACCTAGAGCTACGGTTGCCGCCGTTCCCTCTACGCGCTCCGAAGGCGGCAATCCACCCAGCACTAATCCAATAGTTGATTTACGCGACGTTCCCAACAGAATCGGGCGACCCAATGCACGCAACTCACCCAGTCGGCGCAGTAAGGTCAAATTCTCTTCCGGTGTAGTGCCAAAGCCAATGCCAGGGTCAATAATGATACGTTCCCACGCGACTCCTGCCGCCAGTGCAAGTTCAATACTACTTGCCAGGAAACGCATCACATCGCTGACAATTTCGCGTTTCTGGAAGCCACGCATATTTGCCATCAGTATGACGGGGACGCCGCGCTCACTGGCAAGTCCTGCCATGGCAGCGTCTCGCTGCAAACCCCAGATATCGTTGATGATACACGCGCCCACGTCAAGCGCCTGTCGCGCCACTTCAGCATGGTAGGTATCAACCGATATCATCACATCTCCAGGCAATGCCTTATACAACTCCGAAATCACGGGCAGCACACGAGCAAGTTCCTGCTCAATAGCAAGAGAATCCGCGTGAGTATGGGGCCGCGTTGACTCGCCGCCAACATCTATCATAGTTGCACCTTCCGCGACAAATTGCCGGGCCAATGCGACCGCTTGCGCAACAACATCCTCCATTGTCATTGTCTCACGAATGATGCCATCGCCCGAAAAAGAGTCAGGGGTCACGTTGACAATGCCCATCACATGCGTGCGCTGCCCCCACTCTAAACGATGGTTACCCCAGATGGTTGGCGGTAATGATGATTCTGCTGGCATGAATGATTTACCCGTCCTTTAGATAGTGTTCGTTCTACGTAATGATAGGATAACACAGATGTTCTTGCAACTCTTGAACAACTCCTGTATGGTATCCTGACATTGGTACATTTCGTTGCCTGAATGACAACGACAGTGCTATACTAAACTTAAGTTGCTTTTAATTCGTATCTATTCCAGGGTCTATGAATCATTATTTTCAATGAGGGGATACAAGAAAACAATGTCTACGAACAGCACAACCAATACTGCTAAACGTCAACACACGATTAACGCAGCACGCCGTTGCCATGAATGCCCGGAAGAAGCCCTGGGGCGTTGCCCCGATTGCCATAATAGTTTCTGCCAGGAACATTTTCCCAAGCAACAACATTCGCCATGCGCTGAAAAGCAGATGAAACTGGCACAGACGCAGGTATGCTATATTTGTAGCGCACAGGTCTACCCCGATCAATGGTCTACCTCGCGCACCTCGCACTACATTGACCAGTTGCAGTGCAAGGGCTGCGGACGTCACGTTTGCGACGAATTGCACACAGAGCGCAAAATTGACGATGTTTTTATTGCCCGCGAAGGATTACGTGGACACCGCTACCAGTACACAACCCGCTACTGCGACCTCTGCTCACCGATATATCGTATGGGCGGCATTCGCGGTCTGGCACGCTGGATCGTCGCTGTGGGAACCGTCGTAGCAACGGTCTTTTTCTACATCCATCACTAACTATAGCCGAAAGAGGCAGCACGGAAGAGATAATGGCTTTAACATCAACGATACAATCGGCATTGCTCCGTCATCAAACAGCAATACAAGAGGCTATGCACAACGCTTTCATGAAAGTGCAGATGGCATCTACTGATACAGAAACGAATAATCTGCAAGCTCTCTACGGGCAAATTCAATATCATCTTGGCTGGGCTGATGCTGATTTCATCCCAACACGAAACGACCCTGGTAAGCTTTTGCGCCCAACATTACTGCTACTCGCTTACGAAGCCGCGGGAGCATGGAGTATAACCGAAAGCAAGATATATCTTCGACGCGCATTACCTGCCGCCGCCGCTCTTGAACTGACACATAACTTTACGCTTATTCATGACGATATCGAAGACGGCGATGCAGAACGCCGCCACCGTTCCACACTCTGGAAACTGTGGGGCGTTCCCCAGGCCATAAATAGCGGTGACGGCCTGTTCGCCTTGAGTCGTCTTGTGCTGTGGGATGTACTGGCAGAAGGAGTCGCAGCCGATATTGCCGTTCGTCTTGGCACCTTGCTCGACCGCACCTGCCTCGTCATTGCCGAAGGACAATATCTCGATATCAGCTTTGAGGGCCGCCAGGATATTTCCGTCGCCATGTACCTGGACATGATTCGGCGTAAAACCGCCGCACTCATGGCGTGCGCCGCAGAAATGGGAGCCGTCCTCGGCACTCGTGATGAGGGGACAATTCGTCGTTTGCGCGATTTTGGTGACGCGATGGGCGTAGCCTTCCAGGTGCGCGACGACCTGCTCGGTGTCTGGGCTACTACAACCGAATCAGGCAAAACACCTGCCGGTGATGTGTACCGTCGCAAGAAAAGCCTTCCCATCCTGCACGCACTTGAAAACGCCAACGCACAAGACCAACAATTCTTGCACACCATCTACCAGCAAGAGACACCCATCAACAAGGAGCAAGTTGAGGCCGTCTTAGCTATCTTCGAGCGTACCCACACACAAGCTTATTGCCGCGCCTTCCTCGCCGAGCAGTGCCGCCTCGCCTACGATGCACTGGCTAGCGTCCCTCATGCCGCCAATCCGCAAGCCGCTCAAGCAATTGAGGATATGAGCATCATGGTGCATTTCGTGGAAGGGACTGTGAAGGAGTAAAAGAGTAAAGGAAGAGGGAACAGAAAAAACAGCACATGCCACGTGCAGTATGTGCTGTTTTTCTGTTCCCTCTCTGGATATACGATAGTCCGTGATATTTCCTCTACAACCGACGCATATCATATGTCATATTCATAACAGCGTATGCTCAACAGGAGATTTGCCATGTTTCGTCGCGTACTCACCATTTGTTGCCTTATTGTACTGATGAGCAGCTTCCTGTTGCCTGTGACCGCGATGGCCTCGGCACAGGTGCAGAGCGGCAAAACAACACAGCATAGTTTGGCTCTCGCGGACTTCCCGACAGTAGACCCAAACTACATCTATGACCAGCTTTTTTACATGGTAACGCATTACCAGCATCGCGAGGCGGGCTATGATAACAACCTGCCCGTCAATGTCAATGGACATGATGAGTTTGCCAATTACTGGACCCAAGAAATTACGAAAGATTTACAGGGCTTCGGGCCACAAACATACGTTGACAAATTTCCGGTGCAGGGATGGACGGGGCGTCTCGCTCCCGTTCCAGCCTTCAATGTTGAGGTAACAGTACCTGGAGCTTTTCATCCTGAACAGGTAGTAGTGATTGGCTGTCACTACGACGGTGAGGCGGTTTCCACGCAATCGGCCAATGATGATGCCAGCGGTTGCGCAATTGAACTCGGCGTGGCGAAAGCTCTGGGTGCGTACTGGCATAGCCACAACGCTTACCCTTCACGAACGTTGCGCTTTGTTATCTTCGATGCGGAGGAACAGGGACTCTTTGGTT
>DATGJV010000466.1:0-3183 GCA_035295005.1 Ktedonobacteraceae bacterium
CAGGGACAGCATGAGGCCGCCCATTCCAGAATACAATCCATTGCAATGGATTGTATTCTGGAATGGGCGGCCTCATGCTGTCCCTGCTATCTGTTTCACGTGGAAGGTCAGAGAGCCAAACAGGTATGGTCATTGACAACGTTATTCTGAAAAAGTATATTTGAGATAGCACATTGCACATTATACCTGTTGCTATTATTCAAGGCGATAGGAAAATATTATATCTTTAAAAATATGATGAGTGCTGGGAGAACCATATGTATTGCCGAAACTGCGGAGTATCCAATCCTACTGATTCCGAGCGTTGTAAGAAATGCGGACAACCCCGGAATACAATGCCTGCCGCGAGTAACCCTGCGCAACCACAAACGCAGGTGGCGTACCCGTATAACAATGCTTTTCAAGCACCACATGGGCAGGTACCAGTAACGGCAACGGCGTTTGCATCTCCGCCTTCAGTGCGATTTGGGCAGGTGCCAACAACGCCAGAACCCGCAATTGCACCACCTCCTCCAATGCAGTATCGGCCGACAGGGGCCATGGCCTCCAAATCGGCGGGCCTTGCAAACTTGTTTGAGATACTGTTGCCGGGCAGTGGGTTCCTCTATGCAGGCGACGCAGGTGGAGGCGTGGCTATCTTCATCAGCACGCTCGTGTTCGTTCTTATCAATTTCCTTTTAGCGGGAATTTTTCATGGGCTTGCTTTCATCTTTATGCTTGTTGTGCTGCTTGTATGGTTTGTAGTTCGCCTTGTGGTAGTAAACCATGTTGTAAATAAACGCAATGCACAGGGAGTGATCGTCAAATCTTCAGCGATAGCGGGCTTCCTTGAGGTCTTCTGTCCCGGCATGGGATGTTTTTACGCGAGAAAGGTGGGTGCCGGTTTTGCCCTGTTGAGTAGTACTATCGTAGCCGTCATTGGTGCTGGTTTTATCACCTACGCTCTTGCAGTGCAAGCCTATCAGAATTTCAATAATTCTGCGGCAGGAGTGATTTACAACCTGTGTGCGAAAAATCCGGGTTGTAACAAAGCTGGACTTGCTGGCCCTGACTTTACCTCTTTCTACATATGTCTGATTATTGTAAGTGTGATCCTCGTTATCTGGCTGATTGTGCGTATTGTGATGGCTGTGAATATGGTGGAGAAACAAAAGAAAAGTCACTATCTATGGGGAACCGTATACAAGTAATGATTGTTGCGCAAAGATTATACAGCGGAGTGCAAGCGGCCACAGTATCCCTTCGCCGGATACTGTGGCCGCTTGCACTCCGTTTTACCATTTCCCTCGTTACTGTTGCAGTCCGCTCACGACACGGGCGTATTTCTCCGCCAGGGCCTGAGCCTGATCGTTCGAGACCGATTCGGCGATGACGTGGAAGAGAGGCCGGTCGGCATCGGGCAGAACCAGCACCCATTCGTTTCCCAGGTCAATCTTGATGCCATCAATAGGTTTTGCGCGTCGCTCGCGGTATTGCTCGCTGAGGATGCGCATGACCTTGCCCTTGTTTTCCCAGGGGCAGATGACGTTGGTTGCGCTCATATAATATGCGGGCAAGTCGTCCACAACCTCTGAGAGGCGCATGTTGAAGGTTGCCAGCAGCTCGAGCAATTTGGCAATGGCGAGCATACCATCAAAGGCGGGTTGCAATTCGGGGAAGACAAAGCCGCCGCGTCCATCACCGACCAGGATAACGCCATCGCGACTGGCCGCGGTCATCATGGCATACGGCAAAACTTTGGTATGCTGGATATGTCCATTGTAACGCGTCGCGATGTGCTGGAGAGCATTGGGAGCAGTGACAGGGGCCGCAACGGTTGCGTCGTGATGCTGGCGTAAAAACAGGCTGGTCATGACTGCCAGCATCTTCATGCCGTCCAGGACTCGTCCGCGATCATCAACAACCGAGATACGCTCACCGCCTGGATCAATACGTACTCCCAGATCATTATTGAGCGAGGCAGTAATCGTTGCCAGGCGCTGCATATCCTTTTCGATTTCGTCTATCGAGCGAGAAGAGCGTGTATCATCGGCGCTGGTATTCAGGATGATGACCTCGCAGCCCAGGTTGTTGAAAATACCAGGCAATAATTGTGTCGTACTGCCGTTGGCGTAATCTACGACGATCTGGAATTTGCGCCGTTTGACCGCACTATAGTCAACCACTTTGGAGAAGCCTTCGAGGTAACGAACGAGGACAGCGGCGTTCTCCAGCACTTCGATTGCGCCTACCTCGTCCACATCAACGCGACGGAAATCTTCGCGGAAGTAGAGGTTTTCAATCTTGCGCTCGGTTGTTTTATTAATATCCAGCCCTTGCTGGTCAAAGAACTTGATATCAATGATGCGTTTATCATGCGGAGAGAGGGCAACGTGGATGCCGCCAACCGCTTCGGTGTTGCGGATGTAGTAGCGTGCCACGGGGATGGGTACTTGATTGATATCATGAACGTTGATACCTGCGGAAGGTAGGCCAGCGATAATGGCACGTTTAATCATGCGCGGCGTGCGATGATTGGAGTCGCGGTTGATGCAGACGACGGAATTTTTGGCAAGGATAGCGCCGTAAGCGCCGCCCAGAAGCGAGGCGAATTCTGGTGTCAGGTCTACGTTGACGAGGCCGGAAACGCCGAAGCGGCTGAACAGGCCACGGCGGCCCTGAGAACCCCAGATAATGCTGGTATTGATGACCGCTCCAGCCTCGATTTCTTTATCGGGCCAAATTTTGACGCTGGGCTGGATGATAGCACCCTCCTGGATAATGGAGTTGTCGCCGATGACGGAGCCTTCAAACATCACCGCTTTGCTCTTGATGCTGGTAGAAGAACCAACCAGGGCACCACGCAATTCGGCACGTTCGCCAATATAGGAATTGTTCCAGACGATGCTGCGGTCAACCTGCGCACGCTCATCAACAATGGTGTAGTGACCAATAGTGCTGGGACCGTGAACGATGGCCCCGGCCTTGATTTTGCAATCGTGGGCAAGGTAGAGCGGTCCGTACAGTTGTGCATCGCTGGAAATTTCTACGCCATCTTCGCACCAGATGCTGTCGCCGATGTTCTTCGCGGGAATTTCGACATCTACACGGCCTTGCAGCACGTCGGCGTTTGCTCGCATATACTCTGGTAGGCTGCCAACATCACACCAGTAGCCACTGTTGGCGACATAGCCATAGATGGGG
>DATGJV010000467.1:0-9257 GCA_035295005.1 Ktedonobacteraceae bacterium
CGTTTGAAACCCGCCCTCGTGATTGTGGACTCGATTCAAACAGTGCTATCGCATCACCTGACCGCTGCTCCCGGCAGTATCAGCCAGGTACGAGAATGTACATTGCAATTAATGCAACTGGCGAAAACCACCCATACGCCCATCTTTATCATCGGACATGTCACCAAAGAAGGCACCGTTGCTGGCCCCAAAGCATTGGAGCATATCGCCGACGCTGTGCTGTACCTCGAAGGCGAACGCTATCATACCTACCGCCTGTTGCGCGGCGTGAAAAACCGCTTCGGAGCCACACACGAAGTAGGCGTATTTGAAATGCATGGTGAGGGTATGCTCGAAGTTCCCAATCCCTCCGCCGTTTTCCTGGCCGATAGAGCGGTCGGCGCTACAGGCAGCGCCGTCGTCGTCAGCATGGAAGGCACACGCCCCTTGCTGGTCGAAGTGCAGGCCCTGGTGACACCGAGCAACTTCGGGAACGCTCGTTGCACCACCAACGGCATTGAACACAGCCGCCTCCTCATGCTGCTCGCGGTTCTTACCAAACGGGTTGGACTGGCGGTTGGCAACCACGATGTCTACGCCAACGTCGTTGGCGGCTTCACTGTAGAGGAACCAGCAGTTGATCTCGGCGTTGCCGCGGCTATCGCATCCAGCTACCGTGAAAAGCATATTCCACCCGATATGGCACTCATTGGCGAAGTTGGCCTTTCCGGGGAGTTACGCGCCGTCGGTCGCCTCCCTTTGCGCGTGCGCGAAGCCGCGAAACTCGGCTTCAAACGCTGTATCATCCCAGCCGCAGGCAAAGGCGCACAGATACGCACAGAACTTGAAAAAACCGGGCTCCCCAATGATTTTAAGGTAATTACCGCCAGTTCTCTTGCAGTTGCATTAGAAATTGCGCTACACTAGATGTAAGGACCGATTTATCGCGTCCGCGTCTTCGTCCAGACCCATGCATATGCACACAGACGGACGCGATAAATCGGTTCCTACCACCCGTGGAAATCTGCAAGCACCCAGCGGACATGATAAATCAGTCCCTGCCTTCCCCGGTAGCTTGCAAGCTGACCACAACTATTGCTTTTCAAACTTGTAGGGTGTATACTAAATATTCGACATAGAGTTTTTTATAATTTAACGGGCGCGTATTTCGCCAGTCTAAAGGGTCAGGAGCATCATCTTGCTATTATCACTTTTGTTTTTATCATCCTCCCTACCTTTATGTCTCGCCCTACGTCGCCCCCACGAGTGCTTCGCAGGTATCTTACACACTCCCCCTACGAAGACACGGATTTGGAGGATGCAGGGATGTCTATCAACTCGATTGCCCGTATTATCGGGTCTCTGGTCGCCATCGGCATTGTCATCGCGTTATTCTTTTTTGACCGCACAACATCAACTCTCCCTCTCGCTTGGGTGATTGGTATTGCCGTCGGTAGCGCATTAATCGCCTTTATCATCACGCCTTACATCACGGTCGTCCCATATCGGTGGATGCGTGATACCTCAGCCAGCGATCTCATTGCCGCAGTCATCGGGCTAACGGTCGGACTTATCATTTCATCATTGCTGGCTATTCCATTGGCTCCATTAGCGAATTTGCCAACAAACCTGGGACATATCTTACCGTTCGTCGTAGCTGTGGTACTCAGCTTTCTTGGCATCACACTCGCCGTACAACGAAAAAACGATATGGTTCATCTTTTCCAGACTGGTTTCCTGGCACGACGACGTGAACGCGAGCGCGAGCGCGAAGAAGAACGCGAGCGCGACCGTGACCGCGATAAAGGAAACAAAGACCGCGATAAAGAACGCGCAGCACAAAAACCACCAGAGCCGCAAATTCTGCTGGATACCAGCGCCATCATTGATGGACGCATCGCTGATATCAGTCAGACCGGCTTCGTATATGGCACACTGGTTGTCCCTCAGTTTGTACTCAATGAATTACAACGCATAGCAGACTCGGCGGACGCCATGCGACGTAACCGTGGCCGTCGGGGGCTGGAAATGCTCAATCGTCTGCAAAAAGATACCACTGTTCCTATCGAGATAGTAGACACCGATGTTGAAGACGTAGCGGAGGTTGACGGCAAACTCGTCAAACTGGCCCGCGCACAACACTGCCCGATTATCACCAATGACTTTAACCTCAATCGTGTCGCAGAACTGCAAGGCGTGAAAGTTCTCAATATCAACGAGCTTGCCAATGCCGTGAAACCAGTCCTGTTGCCAGGAGAGGATCTCCCCATTAGAATTATGCAGGATGGCAAAGAGCTTGGTCAGGGCGTGGGCTACCTCGACGATGGTACCATGATCGTAGTAGAAGGTGGGCGGCAATATATGAATTCGACCGTTGAAGTCACCGTAACCCGCGTTCTGCAAACGGTCGCAGGCCGGATGATTTTTGCTCACCCTAAACAAAATGGCAATACTATGTCCAACCCTGCTCCGCAGTCTTCTACGAAACAAAGACAATATTAAATCAGGAATTGGGGTATCCTTCCCAGGATACCCTGGAACACTCTATGCAAGAAACATCTGCCGCCATAATCGTAGCCGCCGGGTCCAGCCACCGCATGGGTGGACGCGATAAGCTCTGGCTACCACTTCATGGGCGTATACTCCTGGCGCGTACCATTGATATATTTGACTCCTCACCACTGATAGAAACGATTATCCTGGTACTTAGCGCGGAACGTTGCGCGGACGCCATTGCCCTATGCACACAGGAAGGATGGCACAAAATTGCCGCGATTATCCCCGGCGGCCCGCGCCGCCAGGACTCTGTACGCAATGGACTCGATACACTGGCGGAAATCGCCCCCGCGTGCCGTTGGGTGATGATTCACGATGGCGCTCGCCCTCTTGTTACACATACCATCATCGAAGCCGGCTTACGCACCGCACAAGAGCAGCAAACCGCTATCGCCGCCGTTCCCGTCAAAGATACTATCAAACAAGCCCAACAGGGTCTCATCACAGCTACACTCGACCGCTCGCAACTCTGGTCTATCCAGACACCGCAAGTGTTCGCCTTCCCACTCATTCACCATGCGCATCATTCTTCCCTGGCCCGGCAGGATGTCACCGATGATGCCGCTTTGCTGGAAAAGTTGGGGCATCCCGTCGCTATTTTCCCTGGCTCTTACACCAATATCAAAATCACAACGTCTGAAGATATCCTGATCGCCGAAGCTCTCTTGCAAGGAAATAAATCATGACGCTACGAATCGGCTCCGGCTATGATGTACATGCATTTGCTCCTGGGCGTCCCCTTATTCTCGGCGGCGTCACCATTCCCTTTGACTATGGTCTCTCCGGTCACTCAGACGCGGATACTGTCATACATGCCATCGTAGATGCTCTGCTAGGGGCAGCAGCCCTGGGAGATATCGGTAGCCACTTTCCCTCCGGCGACCCACGCTGGAAAGATCAGCCCAGCGCCATCTTCCTCGACTACACGCATAATTTATTATGTCAATGCGGATGGACTATCAGCAACATAGATGCCACCATCGTCGCGGAACGTCCCAAATTAGCCCCGTTTATTCCAGCGATGCGTAGTCACTTAGCCGAACATTTACAGATTGATGTAGCGCAAGTCAGCGTCAAAGCCACAACCACCGATGGGCTTGGTTTCGCGGGCCGCCGCGAAGGCATCGCCTGTTATGCCGTTGCGCTGATTGAGCAAGGTTGATATCCTCTGTAAGAACCATTTTTACTAACTTTTTGTTAGTTACTTGACAAAGGGAAGTAGAAGTGATATACTACCTTCAGTTAGTGAAGTTACTCACTATTTACAAGGACAAACCCATTACACGACATAATTAAGGAGTTTACTATGGCCTGGGAAATTGATGCTTCTCATTCGCAAGCAACATTTTCGGTACGACATTTGATGATTACCACAGTCAAAGGTCAGTTCAATATTATTAGCGGTCAATTGCATATTGACGAGCAGGACCCCGCTCATTCATGGGTAGAAGCCGAGGCAGATGTTGCCAGTGTTGACACTCGTGATGAGAGGCGCGATGGGCACCTGCGTTCCCCCGATTTCTTTGATGCTGCAACATATCCAAAAATCACTTTCAAAAGTACAAAAGTCGAGCGAGTTGGTGGCGAAGAATTCAAGGTCACTGGCGATTTAACCATGCATGGTGTGACGAAACAAGTCACCTTTGATGGCGAGTATACCGGCCAAATCAAGGACACGTGGGGCAATTTGCGTGCGGGATTGAGCGCGAAAACAACAATCAACCGCAAAGACTTTGGCTTGAACTGGAACGTCGCCCTTGAGTCCGGCGGCGTCATGGTCAGTGAAAACGTCAAGATCGAGATTGACCTTTCGACCGTGAATAAGCAAGCGCCTACCGAAGCGGCTACCGCCAACGCATAAGAAGCGCGGCAAACACAGCCAGAATAGCTATCATACAGTATAATCTACATGGAGGGTATGAGCCATCGCCACCTTCCCTGTAGATTTTTATTTTGGGAGAAATTACAATGTCATCAACAATACATATCGTAGGTTTTGCTGGAAGCTTACGCAAAGACTCATATAACAGGGCGGCCTTACGCCTGGCGCAGCAAATTGCGAATGGATATGAGAACGTGGAATTCGAGATAATTGATCTCGGCAATTTGCCGCTCTTTAACCAGGATTTTGAGAACGATCCACCCGAAACAGTCCGCGTATTCAAAGAGAAAATTCGTAACGCCGATGCCGTATTTATGACCGTACCAGAATACAATTATTCCTTTTCAGGCGTTCTCAAAAACGCGATTGACTGGGCCTCGCGCCCACTGGCAACGTCTCCCCTGACCGGAAAACTCACCGCCATCATGGGTGCCGGTGGGCGAGTTGGTACAGAGCGTGCCCAATTGCACCTGCGCCAGGTTTTCCTTTATCTCGATGTAAAAGCCATCACAAAGCCAGAAGTGCTGATTCTGAACTCCTGGGAGAAATTTGATAGCGAAGGCAATTTGACCAACGAGGCCGACCGCAAACAAATAGAGACGCTTGTTGGCATATTGATACGACAGGCACAAGAATGCGAGAAAACCGTACCATAGGTTTTCTTCAAACATACAAATAATGAGCTGCTTCACTTGTATTATGTGAAGTAGCTCATAGAACAAAAGCTTTCCTTGCATTACACTGGCTATGGTTTCTTTGAATGTCTTCTCCATATTGCTTCCCCTTTAGTTAACACGAGAGCAATTACTTACAGGAGAAAAAACTATGGCTCAGCGCAAATACCAATCGTTATTGTTCTTGCTTACGAGTAGTTTCTTATTGCTTCTGCTTAGTGCGTGTAGTGGAGTCGGGTTGGCAAATGTGGCGAACCAGCCGTTATTGATTTCCGTACATCAAACACAAAACGTCGCTGTTTCGACAAATTGTCCGGCCCCAGGAACCGGGCGAGCAGCCGTATTACCACCTCTCACATTGGGCAAAGACCAGAATGTTGTGTATGACTCTAATAACTATGCATCCCCTTCCAGCGCATTGAAACGCTACGACACGTTCACGAAGAACTCTACCACCATCCTGACGCTGGCACATCGAAATATAGATTTTGCGCAGGTTTCAGCAGATGGACAATGGATATTGTTCGTGTCTTCTGGTGCGCAACAATCGCAAATCCCTTACAAGCTTCAACTGGTGCGCCTGGATGGTCGCTACCTGCAAACCCTGTTCTGTAGTCCCAACGCGGCCACATCCATCAATAGTATTCAGTGGTCTACCGACCGCAAGCTGATCGTTTTCGATTTTATCAATAGCGGCACCCAGAATGTAGATGTGCTGAATACAAGCAATGGCAGCATACAAACCGACCTGTCGTTGCCAACAGCGAATAGCTATGTCAACGTGCGTACATGGCTCGACACCACGCGCATCTACCTCACAAACACGCTGACAGACGCGCCACCCAACATCATCTACCTGCTTGATACGAAAAAAGGCGCTAATCAAAAACTGAGCAATGTCCCGGTCGTCTTCAACGGCAATTTCAGCAACTTCGATAGTAGTTACAATGGCAAAAGCCTGTATATCAGTAGCTGCAATTGTGGCATGGGTGGCAATTCTGGTCCGAGTACAATTACGGTTATGCCCGCTACTGGCGGACAGTCACAAACATTGTATTCTTCCAACACTGATGCTATCACCACTGTACGAGCGGTTCTACCAACAACCTTGCTCTTTACTGTCTATAACTACTCGCTCAATGCCTCTTCGCCCAATAGCGGCGGTGCGAATGATAACGGTCTGTGGAGAATCAACTCTGACGGCAGTGGTCTGATGCGCCTCACAACCGATCCAACTGGTCAGACAAGCTCGCTCAATAACTCCTCGCAGTTCCCCTGGTCAAACGTCTCGCGTGACGGTAGCACGTACAACCTGCTCACTCTAAATGGCCCAACCGGTTCCCTTGAAATTGGTGCGATTAGTGGTGGCACGCCAACAACCATCGCCACCTTTGGTAGTTCTGGTCCTTTCCTGGACTTCGTTGGCTGGACAACTATGTAGTAGTTCTGTCTGATAGAACGCAAGTCGAATCTGTCAAAGCAGAACTGCACAGGCGCATGCGCCTGTGCAGTTCTGCTTTGACAGATTCGACTTGCGTTCTATTATGATGAATAGAGCTGGTCGGTTTGTGCCGCCATGTTATAGTCTTTGCTGCCCACGCCACCGGCGGAATGTGACCACCATGTTACCGTGACACGCCCCCACTCGGTCAGGAGCGCGGGATGATGACCCGCGGACTCAGCCAGCGCACCAACTTTGTTGGTAAATGCCAGTGCATCGGCAAAATTATTGAAGGTAAATACACGCTGTAGCTGTTTGATACCATTCACTTCAATAATTGACCAATCCGGTATGTGTGATAACTGCTCCATCGCTACTGTTCTACCTTTCAACCAATTTTATGTCAAGCGGAAGGAGTGGTATCTTCTTTCGGCTTTGGCTTTGAACTCCTGGACTTTGAGTTTGATTTCGTCTCTTTTTCGGGAGTCATCAGCATCTGAACAGCCTGTTGCGGGCTCAACGGAATGCGCGAAATATGCTGTGAGAGCTGGGTAACCTCTTCAGGAACTTCTGCCAGCACCTGATCTTTCACGTTTTTTGCCTGGCTCACGCCCTTACCCGCGTTACGTGCTATAGATTGCACTGTCTTTGGTCCCAGGAGAATCAGCCCGATACCTGCTATAATAAGCAATTCAAACCAGTGAAATCCCAACACCTCGTTGCTCCTTTCTCGCAATGTGACCATACTTGCACTATCATGTTCTTTGTGTGTATCATACCATATTCTTTTCGATATTTCACGATTGTCATCAATGTCTCGGCGTTCGGCGTGTCGCATTGCCAGAACAGTGCTTATAATCTATTACATACTACGTTACAAAAACAAAAGGAGATGAATACCATGAGATTCTGGTTATGCGTCTGGCGCGGACTGATCGTGCGTTGTCCTCGCTGTGGCAAAGGCAAGTTATTCCGTGGCGTATTCAGCATGTACGATCGGTGTCCTGTCTGTGATCTCGACTTTGTGCGAGAAGAAGGCTTCTACACTGGCGCGATGGCAATAAACCTTGTCGTGAGCGAAACAATCGTCACCGCATATATTCTTCCCGTCGCCATACTATCGGGCATGAACCCGCAGATACCATTTATTCCCATTCTGATTTTCAGTTCGCCTCTGCCAATTCTGTTACCTTTACTTTTCTTTCGTCCAGCGCGGGGACTGTGGCTCAGCATGAACTACTTTTTCAACCCTTCGCAGATAGAAAGATAGACAGATTGAACAATTCGGTGAGAAAACCCTGCGAATTTGCGAAAAAGTGCCGTTTACTAACAATAGAGAGTGTACAAGAAGCTGTGAGTGGTGAGATAGCTCAATGTCTTGAGTAGGGGCGTTCCACACGGTCGCCCAGAGGAAAAGACGGGCAACCCTTGTTGGTCGCTCCTACGTTTGAGATATTCTAGCGCGAGCAGTGGGAGGTAGACAGTACCCAGGACTTCCCCCACACACCCCTAATCTGGGTTCGCCGGTCGTGTTTCCCCCCAGGACAGCGACCGGTCTCTTTTTTTTAATGAACTGCTGGTTTTCCACAAAACATCTCATAAAGGGGCCAATTTGGGCCATTTTCCGTTTATTTTCATAGAAACATGCTATCATATTGGCAGAAACGGTGTAGCACATCCTGGATAATATCCGAGGAAAGCAATAGAAGGCAGCACAACAAGATGCAAACAATTACAAGAGAACGCACAACGGGAACCGATTCCGCAAATCATGCCAGTTCACCTTCACCATCGCAGAGTATCGCCATCGTAGCTGTCATCTTGTTTGCCCTCTCTGGCCTTATCAGCGGTTTCGCCATTGGCGCGTTTATTCACCCGCCAAAATCGTCACTGACAGGGGCGAATACATCGGGTACGACACCTCCCATTGCCGGGCAATCACCCGTTACCACGAGAGGACCGCATACTGCAAAGACGGCACCACTGGGATGGCCGGTCATTGAGTATTTCAATGATACGGAGAACGCCGATGGCAGTACAACATACACCTTTTCAGCCTATCCAGTTGATCAATCCATAGACACTGGACACGGCAAACAGGTGTATGCATCTGGCATCACCTGTAAAGTCTGGCTCATTCAACGCATACCGGGATCATCGCATCTCTCGCTGCCAATTTCCACGCTCCAGGACATTTCTGCAATCCAGAGTCCGCTCACCGGTACCGCTAAAGATCAGCAGTTTGCTGAAATTCCAGGGCTTTCATTTGATGCAAGCACGCCACAAATCCAGGAGTGCAACCCCAGAGGTGTAACGAGCTGGAAATATCAAGTCACCACATCAGTTGCTCCCGGTAAGTACAATCTTGTCGTGCTAACCGATTGGGATGGCAAACGCTTCAACTGGAGTTGGGCAAACATTGTCATCAAGAAGGCGGATTAGCAATTCCCTTTACAACGCCACGCACAAGGGCCGAGAACAAAGGTCGTGCAGCATCGGCAGCCGCCAACACTTCGGCGTGATTGACCTCCTGCGTCTCATCGCCCGTCGCGGCATTGGTGATGAGGCTGATACCCAGTACGCGCATACCCATATGACGAGCCACTATCACCTCCGGCACCGTGGACATGCCAACCGCATCTGACCCAATCAAGCGTAAGTACTTGAGTTCCGCTCGTGTCTCATAATTTGGCCCACCCACCATCGTATAGACCCCCTCGTGCAG
>DATGJV010000468.1:0-2255 GCA_035295005.1 Ktedonobacteraceae bacterium
GATGATAGCTTTATTATTCATCATCGCGCTTTTCCCCGTTGCTGCACATGCTGATGGCGGCGCACCCCAGCTGGCGTATGTAGCTGGTACACCGAAGGGCCTTAGTATCATAGATATCCAGCAACAAAAAGTGACGGGAACACTCTCTGTACAGGGTGATCCTCATACTATTATGCTAAGCCTCGATGGACGCTATCTCTATATTACGCAACCAGCGTTGGGGCAGTTTGTTATGCTCTCGGCGAAAACTGGACAGACGATCTGCACCGCCAAAGTGCCGGGGCATCCTACGTTGCTCACCTACGATACGACCGATAATCTGTTGTTCGCGGCGGCAAATGATGCCGCGAGCGTCACCGAAATAGATGGCAATTCGTGCAAGATTGTCCACACATTCCAGACCGGTAGCCCCGTCTATGGTCTGGCTGTGGCAAATGTCGGCTCGGCAAATGGCACAAGCAATCAGCTCTGGGTCTCCGGTACTCACTCTGTGATAGTTCTCGACGTTGGCAAATATACACAGGTAGCGAATATTCCCATAGCTGGCGGTCCGCAATATATCACGTTTCCTCCTGGCACAGAAGCCTATGTTACAACGCGACAGGGAACAGTTGACGCTGTAGACTTCAGTACGTATCACGTCGTCACGCTGCTGACAGGCGGAATGTTTGGACCAATGGACTTTGACGAAGTGACGGGCGAGATATTTGTTCCCGACCAGTTACACAAGCAAATAGATGTACTGGCACCCATGAGTTCCGGCACTTCATCACTCCCAAAGGAGCCGAGCCATACCTATTCTCTGGGCGTCGTACCAGAATCGGTCGCCATTACCGGCGATGGACAACTCGGCTTTGTCGCTTTGAGTAGCGGCAACGTCGCCATGATAGATATTCCCGGTGAGCAGATCGTCAACACCTTCTATGTCGGTGGCACGCCTCATTTCATTATCACTGGCCTCTACCCGCCAGCAATAGGCACAACCCCACAACAGTCCGCCATATGGGAAACTGTGGCAACTGTCCTGGCCTACGCCCTTGTTATTGCGCTCGTCCTCGTCCCCATCTACTTTTTCCGGCGCTCCATGCGCAAAAAGGAGAGCCTGAAAAAATGAAACGCACTATGCTTGACTTCATTTGAAGACCGCTCAACTTGTGCCAGATCAAAATGCCGAATTTGAGCAACAACATAAAAATCTCATAAATTCGTTGCAATCAGGGAAGAAATTTTCGGCAAAGCATGTTATAATGAAAAGACAGGATTGTTGACAAATATGACTGATTTAGTCAACAATCTAATCCGGCTATTTCCGTAGAGAATAAAGGAGCGTGTTATGTCCGAAAACAAAGGGTATGTTCATCCAGAGGCGTTGGTTGACGCGGATTGGGTACAGGCGCATTTAAATGATGCAAATGTGCGTCTCATCGAAATTGATGTTGATACAAAGGCTTACGATCAGGGTCACATCACTGGCGCGGTTGGCTTCAACTGGAAAAAGGAACTCCAGGATCAGGTTGTGCGGGCTCCAATAGACAAAGAGCAGTTGGAGAGCCTGTTGAGCAGCGCGGGTGTGAGTAACGATACCACCATTGTGGTGTACGGTGATAATAACAACTGGTTCGCCGCCTGGGCTTTGTGGATATTCAAGTATTATGGGCATCAGGATGTGCGCATTCTGGATGGTGGACGGGCCAAATGGCTCGCCGACAAGCGCGAGATAACCACTGAGATTCCTGAGTACTCCGCGACAACCTATCATGCTGGAGAGCCAGATGCCAGTATTCGCGTTTTCCGCGATCAGGTGCTGCAAGAGCTTGGCAACAGCAACCTGGCTCTGGTAGATGTCCGTTCCCCCGGTGAGTTTAGCGGAGAGTTGCTCGCTCCCGCGAATTTGCCCCAGGAGGGAGCGCAGCGCGGTGGTCATATCCCTGGCGCGGCCAATATTCCCTGGTCGCAGGCGGTACGCGAGGATGCAACCTTCAAGTCAGCAGACGAGTTGCGTACACTATACGGAAACAAGGGTGTAACGCCTGATAAAGAGGTGATTGCCTATTGCCGCATTGGTGAACGCAGCAGCCACACGTGGTTTGTGCTGTCCTACCTGCTGGGTTACAATAATGTGCGCAACTACGACGGCTCCTGGACAGAATGGGGTAGTCTGATTGGCGCACCCATCGAAAAATAAGTGTGAAGCGCACAGACGCAATGAAGAGCTATCCGGCATGCCGGATAGCTCTTCATTGCGTCTGTGCGCT
>DATGJV010000469.1:0-4466 GCA_035295005.1 Ktedonobacteraceae bacterium
AGGCACGGTAAACCGGCCCCTACAAGCCAACCGTAGATATTTCCATCCTCAACAGGGCCGACGACAATGATTTGCCGAGAGTATCGCTGCGCAACGAGCGCGATGCCCCGCCATTTAACGCTCCATGCAGCACAAAGTTGAGAGCCAGCACATTCGGCACCTCAAAACGCTCGACTTTACCGGTGACGATGCCCTCAAAATGCGCACGCACACGCTCCGGCGTGACTTCCCGTACCAGCAGGTCATAGGTAGTGCGGTCAGGAGCGAAGAGCGCGATATTGGCCTTGTCCCCTTTGTCGCCAGAACGAGCATGTACAAGATGTACCAGTTGGGTCTTCATAAACCCGCCTCCTCGACGCTGACACGGACATATTCTTCGATAATTGAGCGTGGTGCCAGCGTCGGCCAGATACCGAGCAGACCACGCGGCTCCGTCATACCACCCGCGCCGCCAATAAACGGTGGGCCGCTCAATCCCAATGGCGTTAGTAATCTACCTAACTTTGCTGCATCACGCTTATCGGCGCAACGTATCGCAATACGCAGGTAGACTTCGTTCAAATCTGCGACATGAGCAGGGTCTGCTAACGGGCCATGAATAGAATTGTAGCCGATATACTCAACCAGCGTCTCCTCAGATTTCAGACCGGTTTCCGCCATCTGTTGTTGAACAATCTGCGCGGCAAGCTGAGCCTTCGCCAGTGCATCGGGCCATGCATAGCCGATGGTGGCCTGACCCATAAAACCATCTTCATAGCCCGCGACGATTTTCAGCGTTTCGGGTGCGGGCCGTCCGGTCGCGCCCGTCACACGCACTTCATCTGACCCAATTTCTTCCATATGCAATGTCGTCATATCCACGTCCACATCAGGCGTCAAATAATGAGACGGGTCATGCACTTCATACAGAAGTTGTTCGCGCAGCGTATCAAAATTGACACGCCCACCTGTTCCCGGCGCTTTGCTTATTACCGCTTCGCCGCTCTCCCACACTTCAGCAATGGGATAGCCGATATGCACAAGGTCGGGGATGGAACGCCAATCACCACCAAAATTGCCGCCTGTGGCCTGTCCACTACATTCCAGCAAATGTCCAACAACCATGCCCTGGGCCAGCTTATCCCATTCGTCCCAGCGCCAGCCCAGTTCATGCACCATTGGCGCGAGGAAGAGCGCGGCATCGGCAACTCGGCCCGTCAATACGATATCAGCTCCCGCGTCCAACGCTTCCACCAGTGGTCGCGCACCCAGATAGGCGCTGGCAAACAACAGCCGTTCACGTACTGTAGCGATATCCTCTCCCGTATCCATATGCGCCAGTGAGACACCCGCCTCCTGCAACTCTTCGAGTCGTTCCAGCACGGAATCACCCAGCACAACGCCAACGTTGAGCTTGAGACCAAATTTCTTGAGCGCCGCCAGCAGGACTTCACGCGCCCCCAAAGGGTTCAGCCCACCCGCGTTCAGGATAAATTTTACGCCACGTGGTATGGCTATAGGAAGCAAATCGGCCAGCATCGGCACAAGGTCGCGGGTATAACCCAGGTTGGGGTCTCGCTGGCGATCTTTCTGCAATATCGCCAGCGTCAATTCCGCGAGATGGTCCGAGGCAACATACTGGACATTGCCTCGCTCGATACTCGCCTTGATCGGTCGCCACGAGTCGCCGTAAAAGCCGAGTCCTCCGGCAATACGCACAGATTTCATAACGCGGCTACCTCATTCCTAACAACTCGCGGGCTATGAGCAACTGGCGAATCTCGTTGGTACCCGCGCCAATCTCGCCCAGGCGGGCATCGCGCCACATGCGCTCGACCTCAAAATCGGTGGTATAGCCCCAGCCGCCGTGAATCTGTAACGCCTCGTTCGCCGCCCGTGAAGATGCACGTGCTACGAAGAGCAGAGCCGCAGCCGCTTCTTTGCTTACGCGCTTGCCCTGTTGTGCCAGCCAGAGGGCGCGTTGTGCCATGTGCCGCGCCGCCTCCAGGTCGGTATACATATCGGCAATTTTTGCCTGTACCAGTTGGAAATGCGCGATGGGCTGTCCAAATTGTTCGCGCTCCTTCGCATATTTAATGGATATTTCCAGCGCCGCCTCCAACCCGCCAACCGCACTAACAGCATAATAGGCGCGTTCGATATCCAGCCCACTCATGACAACTTTGTAGCCCTCGTTGACCTTGCCCAGTACATTTTCTTCCGGCACAAAAGCGTCCTCAAAGACCAGTTCACCCGTTGGTGAGCCATGCATACCCACCTTTTGTATTTTCCGCGCCACATGGAAACCCGGCGTCTTTGTCTCAAAAATGAACGCGGTAATACCCCGACTGCCAGCCTCCGGGCGCGTTTTCGTATACACAATCAGCACATCAGCAATCGGCCCATTCGTGATGAAGACTTTCGTGCCGTTGAGCAAATAGCCGCCGTCAGTCTGGCGTGCCGAAGTCTGAATACCCATCGCATCGGAGCCAGCATTCGGCTCTGTCAGGGCCAATCCGCCAATCATCTCGGTACTGACAAGTTTGGGCAGATACTTTTGTTTCTGTTCTTCGGTACCGTTGCGCAAAATATTGTGTGCGCAAAGATTCAAATGAGCTCCAAAAGACATCGAAATGGCTCCATTGGCTCGCCCAATGCCGCGAGCAACGAGGGCGGCCATCAAGAAATCGCCTCCGCTCCCACCATATTCTTCGGGAATAGCGATACCTGTGTAGCCCTGCTCCGCGAGGCGAGCCCAGAGCCAGCGTGGAAAATCATCGCTGCGCTCGATTTCCGCATTGTGTGGCCGAATCTCGTCTCGCGCAAAGGCAAACGCGCTCTCATACGCAAGTTGATGCTCTTCAGGGAGTTCAAAATCCATAAAACTTTCCAGTCCTTTCCGATGTCGTGCTTTCAGCATTGTGGATGAACAGTTTTTCTGAGTTAAAGGTAGTGTACTGCTTAACATGGTAATATTACAAGGAAAATAACAAAGGAGTTGAAAATAGCTATGCGCAACACCCGCTTCATTTTTGTCGAAGGAATCATGGGAGCAGGCAAATCAACCACCGCCGAATTCCTGACAGAACAAATTCAGCAGCATGGATTAGCTGCTCGCTTTCTCCTGGAAGGACCAACAATAGATGAGCCGAAACATCCCTTGCGTATCGCAACCGAGTTTCTACATCCCAATAGTATCTGGCTTGATCTGACGATTGAGGAATTTATCGAGCGCAGTTTGCACAAGTGGCACAATTTTGTACAGGAAGCTCAAAAAAGCCCGACCGTTACGCTCTGCGATGGGCTGCTCTTTCATGGCAATATGACGGATGTGCTGCTCATGAATGCCGAACTATCAGTGCTAGATCAGTATGTTGCACAGGTGGTTGAGTGTCTTCGCGACCTTCATCCGGTGGTGATCTATTTCTATCATCGTGATATTGCCAGAGCTATTCGTGCAATCTGTGATGAACGCGGGAGCGCATGGGAAGCGTATCAAGTCAACTGGAAGGTTGCCAGCCCTTATGGTGTGCAGCGAGCATTGCAAGGATTTGATGGCTTAGTACAACTCTATCAGAACTACCGTACAATTTGTGATGATATCCTCTCTCAGCTTACATTGCCAAAGCTGGCAATTTGCAATGAAGGCGACTGGGCGAGGTATTATCAAGAAATTCTGGCGTTTCTGCAACTGGTTTGAATACAATGAAGCAATGAGTATATTTTGAGTAAAGATCATCATGAGGAGGAATAGAGAACATGACCCAACCCATTATAGTTCCAGAGAAGCAAGCCCGCAGAGAGAGCGAGCATCCCATCATGGCAAATGGACTGTCCTTTGATATTCATGAGTGGAGCGGAAGCGGCCCAGATTACCTGCACGTCCATTATGCTGACGACGAGGCGTGGCATGTTCTGGAAGGAACACTGATGTTCCGATTTCGCGAAAAAACCATTGCTGCACCCGCAGGGACAACCGTGTTCGTGCCAGCCGGAGTTGCACACACGTATTATGAAGCCGACGGTCCTACACGCTACCTCATCATCATGACTCCTCGCTTGCGCGAACTGATTGCCGCGTTGCAAAAAGCCCCACGCCAGGAGCATAACGCTATTATGCGCCAGTTTGCATCTGAGATAGTGGAGAAATGAAAGGCAGGGGAAGAAATGGAAGGACAGAAATCTATGACAAAAGCTCACCATTCATTTGAAGAGTCGTACCAGGGGCAATTACGGAAACTGGTAGGATCGAGAACCCTGATCAGTCCTGGCGCACGCGCCATCATTCGAGATTAGCAAGGACGCATCTTACTCATCAGACGCAGCGATAACGGCACATGGGGTATACCCGCAGGATCATTGGAACTCCATGAATCCATTCTGGACTGCCTCAAGCGCGAAGTCTGGGGAAAAACGGGCTTGCAAGACTTGCAAACCACCCCAATCGCCCTGTATACCGAGCCTCGCTTTGTTTTTACTACCGTTTT
>DATGJV010000470.1:0-3197 GCA_035295005.1 Ktedonobacteraceae bacterium
GCAACAGCTTCAACCCCAGCCTCCTGCAATGTGCGGATTGCCGCGTGCAGCGAGACTTCGTCAAGTTCAGACAGGACTTCGCCGCGTTCGTTGAGGCGTTCGTTCACCTCCACTCGCAGCGAGCGGGGAACCAGTGGCGGCACTTTTTGCACATTGATGGCATATAGTTTGGGCCGCGTCTGCCGACCAATCTCCAGCACATCGCGGAAGCCAGCCGTGGTAATCAGGCCGGTAACAGCGCCTTTGTGTTCAAGCACCGCGTTAGTTGCTACTGTTGAACCATGTACCAGCACATCCAGATTCTGCGCAACCCCCAGCTGCACCAATCCCTGAAGAATGGCGGAAGAAGGATCATCAGGGGTTGAAAGCACCTTATGAATACGAATCTTGCCCTCTTGCAACAGGACAATATCAGTAAATGTTCCCCCTGTATCAACCCCGACAAGAATCTGTGGCATAGTGATGCTCCTCAGTAAAATTTCTCGACGATTTGCCCATATCTTACCACAGGAACCGACAGGAGCTGTTCAGTCTAAAGGTGCCTGAAGAACCAATGCCTTGCCATCACACCGATTGCATGAAATAAAACTATGCCGTCAAATATATTGACAGCATCGTAGTAATATGCTACTATTTGCTTGTTGTGAAAGGAGGAGTGCCGTGAAACAGACGCACGAAGATCTGGTATTGGAAGTTTTAGGGCAGTATCGAGCTTATTTTCATGGCATTAAAGCCCAACTTGGGCCAATCCTGAAGAATATCGATCTCACCGTGGCTCAGCTCCGCACGCTGGCTATTCTTGCCGAGGAAGGGCCACTGGTCATTGGACAGATTGCGCGGCGACTGGGTATCGGGTTATCTACGGGAGGCCATCTTGTGGATCGGCTGGTGCAGGCTGGTCTGGCAGAGCGTACCGAAGGTGTCGAAGACCGCCGTCGCACCATAGCAAGGTTGACTCCAGCCGGCCAGGATATGTACGAGCAGCTTCACGCTGGCCCGCAACGTATACAGTCCCTACTGCAAGAAATGAATGATGCTGACCTTCAAGCATTGTTGCAGGGCATATGTGCATTGAACCGCATCATAGAGAAGAAAGCAGTAGAGCAACCGACCGTCTCTTAGGGGCAAATGAAAGGTATAAATCCTATGGCACTAACACAAAACGGGTCAGTAACAGTGGCATCCGCGCAGGAACCGCAAGCGATGAGCGCCACTCTCAGCCGTGGACGACTTATCTCTGTTCTGGTTGGTGTGATGCTGGGTATGTTGCTGTCCGCCCTTGACCAGACCATCGTTGGTACGGCGCTGCCACGTATTGTTGCTGACCTGGGCGGACTTGACCATTATGCATGGGTGGCAACTGGTTATCTGCTCGCCTCTACGGTCTCGATCCCGCTTTATGGCAAGCTCTCCGACATCTATGGACGGCGGGTTTTCTTCATTGGCGGCATGGTACTCTTCCTGATCGGTTCGGCCTTATCAGGAACCAGCCAGGATATGACGCAGTTGATTATCTACCGCGCTGTACAGGGATTGGGCGCTGGTGCCTTGATGCCTCTTGCCGTCGCGATCATCGGCGATATCTTCCCGCCATCCGAGCGCGGGAAATGGCAGGGTCTCATCACCGCAGTCTTTGGGCTTGCTACCATTGTTGGGCCAATTCTCGGTGGGTCTATCACCGACAACTGGGGCTGGCGCTGGGTCTTTTATGTAAATATGCCCATCGGCATTATCGCAATCGTGACCGCCGGCATTGTCATGCCGAAAACCCTGCGCCGCAAGCAGCATAGCATTGACTATGTGGGCGCGGCTGCACTGGTCGCATTTGCTGTACCCTTGCTGCTGGCTTTCTCCTGGGCTGGCACGCAGTATGCCTGGAATTCCTGGCAGGTCATTCTTATGTTCGCCATTGCCGCGGTAATGCTGGGTTTCTTCATCCTGATCGAGTTGCGGGCGGTCGAACCGATCATCAGTCCGCGCTTATTCAAAAACAGCATTTTCCTGGTTTCGACGATCGCAATGTTTATGGTCAGTGCCGGTATGTTCGGGGTCATCCTGTACCTGCCTCTCTTTGTACAGGCCGTCACAGGCAATAGTGCTACCAATTCAGGCGTGGTCCTGACACCTATGATGCTGGGTTTCATGTTCAGCAGTATCGTAGGGGGGCAGATTTTGTCCCGTACCGGTCGCTACAAAATTCTGGCGATTGTTGGCTTCGTTGTTGCCGCGGTTGGCATGTTCCTGCTTTCTCGTATGACTGCCACAACCAGCGATGGGCAGATTTCTCTAAACATGGTCGTGACCGGTCTGGGTCTTGGCGTGATGATGAGCCTGTTCACGATCATTGTCCAGAATGCGTTCCCGTTCCGGCAGCTTGGTGAAGTCACCGCGGGTCTCACTTTCTTTCGTTCGATAGGTTCGACTATGGGTGTTGCCGTGATGGGCTCGATCATGACCAATAGTTTTCAAAGTGCTTTGCAGGGCAACCTGTCACCCGCGCTTGCCCGTGTGGTGCCACCCGCGCTCCAGAACCCCCAGGTACTACTGAATCCAGCCGTATTGACGGGTCTTCAACAACAGTTTGCCCGCCAGGGTGCGCAGGGGCTGGTGCTTTTCCATGAGTTCTTCGAGGCGGTGAAGGTGAGCCTGGCAAGCGGTATAGACAACATTTTCATGCTGGGCCTGATCGTTATGCTGCTGGGTTTGGTCAGCGTTTTCTTCTTGCGCGAAATTCCACTGCGCAAGAGCCACAACGCCCAGCCACAGGCTGCTACTCCCGGCGTGGATCGCGGCAGGGCTTTGCTTGGCCTGACCCTGGCGCTACTTGCTCGTAAGGCGCAGCAATCGGATGCCGACCCGCACATCCTGGCGACCCTCTCGTCTTCCGTTGATGGCCGCTATCCACACGAGTGGAGCGATGAGCAGCGCGGTAAGGCGGTTGCCCGCGATATTATTGAACCTCTGTCAATTATGCTCCTTCTATCCGCTACAGGTAAGGGAGGGGGTAACGCCAATGGAGCGACATCAAACGGCACAGGGGAAGTTGCTCCTGAGTCAGGACAGGCGCTTGAAAGCGCGATAATGATGTAATCTGAGCATAGTACTGGCACGTTTAAATCTATGTTTCTGGAAATAAGGAGGTTTCACATATGTCAACAACACGCCCATCACCGGGCAAGTACATTTGCGGAATGGTA
>DATGJV010000471.1:0-6748 GCA_035295005.1 Ktedonobacteraceae bacterium
ATTCTCGTCACCGCTATCGCGTTTCTCGGCACGCTACTGGTAGTTGTCACCATTGGCTATATCGTCATTTTGACGATTACACGCCCGCTCAGTCAGCTTACAAACCTGACACGGCGCATCGCGAAGGGCGATACCAACGCACGCGCCACCATCGCTGGCCGCGACGAAATCTACATGGTTGCCAACTCCATGAACGCCATGCTCGATAACATTGTACGCCTGATACAGGAAACACAGGCGCAACGCGATAATCTACAATCCCAGGTTGAGAAGCTGGTGAGCGAGGTGAGCGGCGTCGGTGAAGGTGACTTGCGCGTCCAGGCCGAAGTGACGGCTGATGCCCTCGGTGTGCTTGCTGACTCATTTAACTATATGGTCGAAGAACTGGGCAGCCTCATCGTGCGCGTCAAAATGGTAGCAAACGAAGTCGAAAATTCGACGGCAACCATTCTCGACCGCATGACGCAACTGGTGGAAACCGGCGATGTTCAGATCAAACAAATCAGCGTAGCTGCAGTCGAAATCGAACACATGGCCGATTCCAGCCGTCAGGTGGCTGACCGGGCGCAAACCCTTTATCAGGTTGCTCGCGAAGCACGTGTCAACGCACAAGGTGGTCGCGATGCTGTACAGCAAACCATTGAAGGTATGGGCCGCATTCACGAAAACGTGCAGATTACGGCTGGCAAAGTCCAGACACTGGGTGAACGTTCACGCGAAATCAATAATATCGTAGAAGCTATCTCCGCCATCGCCCACCAGACCAATCGTCTCGCGCTCGACGCTGCTATCCAGGCCGCTATGGCGGGTGAAAACGGCAAAGGCTTCGGGGCTGTCGCGGCAGACATCCGGCGCCTGGCGGAACGCGCCAAAGACCAGGCCAGTTCGATTGCACGTATCGTTCGCAGCGTTCGCGAAGATATCGGAGCGGCAGCAGTCTCCATGCAAGACACCGAGCGTGAAACATCCGCCGGGTCAAAACTGACCGAAGAAGCCGGAGTCGCGCTGGAGTCAATCTTTACCGCTGTTGAATATCAGGCACACGAAATTGAAACGATCAACAAGGCTGCGACACAACAGCTACAATCATCAAGCGCCATCGTGCAAATTATGCACGGCATCTCCGAGTCCACACACCAGAGCAGCATGAGTACTCGTGATGCTTCACAAAACATGGAACGCCTCGCCCGGCTGGTAGAACAACTCCGCTCCTCGGTGGAAGCCTTCAAACTGCGCGAAAACCAGGGCTATTATGTCCCATCCTCCAATGTCAATATCGCGCCCGATGAGGAGCAGGACAGCCAGCTTACCGTGAGCGGAATTTTCCGCACCGTCTCCGCGACCTCTCTCCCGGCCAACCAGAGTCAAGGGACGCAGCAACCCGCCCTGCCGCAGGGGCGTTCCAGTTCCACCGACCCTTTCCCCTACTCTCCCATGACGCCCGATACGCAATGGTCCAACGAAGCCCTCAACAGGCATGAACAACCAATAAACGGCAGTAGGAATGGCGAGTGGAACAGGTAAGGGGATAATACAGAAATAAACAAGAGTTGGCATGGTCATGTACCATACCAACTCTTGTTTATTTCTGCGTATTTGCCAGCACACCACGCTCTTTTAATCCAAGATACACCCGCATTGCGAGGCTCAACCACCCACCCCCAAACAAGTAGCCACCCAGAACGTCGGTTGACCAGTGGTCATCTATAACCTTTTACTTATAGGTTGCATCCAGAAACCCTATCGTAATTCATAGACTTTCAGCACAGAAGGCTGTTAGACTTGTAGTAATACAAAGCAAAAGACTGATAACGCTTTCTCTCAATTCACTTTATGTTATGAAGGCGTTCTCACATATGAACACAGGAGACTTCTCATGATTATACAGCGAGCAATCACTACCAACACCATCACTGCCAGACGCAGTGCCGCCGTACAGGAGGCGATGCACATTCTTTCCAGGAAAAAACCCGCTTATCGTTGGGTCTGCGAAGTTTGCGGCACGCCTCATACTGGTTCCGTGCCAGGTGCTTGCGATTGCTGTGGCTCATCCGATGCTCTCGTGCCAGATCATGACACACCTCGCGAAATGAACAGTCGCTGGTAAACTTTTTCTCTCTTAGATGGTCAGATGGTTATTCCCTCCGCTACCATCACAAAGCGAGCAAGGATACGGTTATCCCCCGTAACTGTATCCTTGCTCGCTTTTTATGATAAACACGCGACATTGCTGCGCTCGTCGCGAGGGTGCGCTCAAGCGGACCCCTACATAATGGTGCGCTCAAGCGGACTATTACGTGTCAAGTGCGATACATCGGACTGTTCTATTACGTGGCGAAACGCCAACATTCCTGCGCAATGACCCAGTTTTCTTCGGTATGCACAACCAGAACATGCACAGATGAAGCGCCGGTCGCGATATCCTGATCCATTGGCGAACCTTGATTTTTCTCAACATCTAATTTGAGGTTGAGAAAGCCAAAGGCTGCACACGTTGATGCCCGAATTTCCGCCGAATGTTCGCCGACACCACCTGTGAAGACAAGCACGTCTATTCCGCCGAGACTGGCAATCATCGCGCCAATAAGGCTGTGCAAGCGGTGAACATAGATATCCACTGCTAATTTCGCCCGCTCATTGCCCTCGTCTCTTGCCTGCAAAACATCGCGCATATCGCTAGAAATGCCGGAAATGCCCTTCAGGCCAGACTCTTTATTGAGCATAGTTTCCAGTTTATCGGGAGAATCTCCTTGCTGGCGTGCCAGGTAGATGAGAATGCCGGGGTCAACGCTGCCGGAGCGGCTACCCATCATCAACCCTTCCAGAGGCGTGAAGCCCATGGTGGTATCTATGCTGTGACCGTCGCGAATGGCAGCTAACGAACAACCATTGCCCAGGTGGCAGATGACCATACGCAAAGATTCTGGCTCGCGCCCCAACAGTTGTGCTGTACGCCGCGTGCAGTATTGATAGCTGATACCGTGAAACCCGTAGCGGCGTATGCCCTGCTCCAACCATGCATATGGGCCAGGATAAACAGCATTAGCAAGCGACAGGTTACAATGAAACGCTGTATCGAAGACAGCAACCTGCTTCACATGGGGCAGGATATGTTGCACCGCCTCGATACCTTCCAGGTTTACCGGATTATGTAAAGGCGCGAAATCGGCGATACGCCGGATAGTATCCTTGACCTCCGACGTAATCACCACGCTTTCGCGGTATTTATCGCCGCCATGCACGATCCTGTTCCCAACAATAGCAATATCCGATGGGATATCAATCACTCGCGTTGGACCGCTCCACAGCGTCTCTAACAGAGCCGCGATGACTTCATGCCGCGAGCTGGTCGAGAGCTTTTTCTCCACTTTCTCGCCTTTCGCGGTCGTAATTTTCAGATCGGCCTCGCCCTGATGCTCCGCCCAATCCGCACTGCCCTCCCACAATGGCGGCGGTGGTTGGACAGTCAAGGGGTCTTTCACGTCATACAGCGTACTTTTCTGGCTGCTGGAACCCCCATTCATGACGAGTATTTTCATTTATTTCCACCGCCAGTTAGTAATTTCCTCCGGGTCAACACCGTTTTCCTCAATGTACCGGCGATGATCCACGAGGATGTATTCATACCTGTGAACCAGGGCGCTGGCTCTGACAGCCACACGGGGGTTAAGTACCGAGGCGAGGCGTATCGCCTGTGAGGCCACCTGATAGCGACTGGTGCCATTGCGGACATTCATATCAAATGGCGTCGTAGTTGTGCCTTCCTCCTGATAGCCATTGATGTGGAAGCGGCGCACGTTTTGCCGCCCGAAGATCAATTGCTTGATCGCGGACGGATAGCCGTGGAAGTTTATTATCACGGGACACTCCGTAGTAAAAAGCGCCTCGAACATATCCATGTCCAGACCATGTGGATGGTCTCTGCTATTCTCAAGCACGAACAGGTCAGTGACGTTCACTACACGCACACGCAGTTCTGGTATATCCCGTCGCAATAGTGAGGCAGCCGCCATCACCTCCAGGGTGGGATTATCGCCAATGCCGACCAGTACCACATCAGGATTGATACCATCGTCAATGCTAGCCCACGGCCAGATTGAAGCACCCGCACGGCAATGGGCGATAGCATCATTCATCGAGAGCCATTGCGGCATGGGCGGCTTGTTGGCAACCACCAGATTCACGTATTCCTTACTGCGCAGGCAATGATCAACGGTGCTTATCAGGCAGTTGGCATCGGGCGGCAGGTAGACACGCGAGACACGCGCTTTCCTGTTCAGGATGTCATTGATTAAACCGGGGCTTTGATGCGAAAACCCGTTGTGTTCCTGACGCCAGAGCGTAGAGGTTTCGAAGTAATTCAAGGAAGAGATGGGCAAGCGCCACGGTATCTCCTGCGACATCTTCAAGAACTTGGAGAACTGGTCCATCATGGAGACGATGATATTCAAGAAGGCTTCGTAAGATGGAAACAGGCCGTGCCGTCCCGTCAGCAAGTAGCCTTGCAACCATGCCTGGCAATCATGCTCACTCAATACCTCTATCACGCGCCCATCATGGGAAGAGAGTTTCTCATTATGCGGCGGAATAGGCCACTGGAAATCGCGTTTCGTCACATTCAGTACCGCCGTCAGTTTATTGGATTCCAGTTCATCCGGGCTGAAGATACGGAAGATGTGTGGATTGCGACGCACAACCTCTTCAAGGTATGTAGCAACCGCTTCCACACTGCTCACATCGTCTCCGTTATGTCCCTCCGGTACAGTAACCGCGTAGTCATGAATATCGGGCAGGTCGAGGTTCTTACGCAGCCGTCCACCATACGTGTGGGGATTGCTGCCCATGCGCCGATCACCTTTGGGACACTGCTCCAATATCTCCGGCAACGGCCGCCAGTTCTGGTCAAAGAGTTCTTCGACGTGATACGAACGCAGCCATTGTTCAAGTACTTGCAAATGTGCTGGATTCGTCTTGACATCGGTCACAGGCACCTGATGCGAACGATAGGAGCCTTCAATCGGCTCACCGTCTAACTCTTTAATGCCACCCCAGCCCTTGAGAGAACGCATCAACAACACGGGCCAGCGCGGCTTCGAGATTGGATTGCCCGACCGCGCCGCCTGTTGAATACGCCGTATCTCGTGATAAGCCCAATCCATCGCGCCATAGATCGAGGCATCTAAATCGTTGCCCTCGACGAAAACTACCTGATAGCCGTAGCCGGTAAAGAGGTCGAGCAATTCTTCATCGCTCATGACGCCATAGATGGTCGGATTGGCGATTTTGTAGCCATTGATATGCACAATCGGCAACACCGCACCCGATTCAGCGGGGTCGAGAAACTTATAGCTATGCCACGCGGTCGCTGTGGGGCCTGTTTCGGCCTCACCATCACCAACAATGCAGCCCACGATCAAATCTGGATTATCCATCGCCGCGCCAAAAGCGGTCGCCAGTGCATACCCCAGTTCGCCGCCCTCGTGAATCGTCCCTGGCACACCTGGATACAGGTGACTGGGAAAACCACCCGGCCACGAAAAATGACGCACAAAACTGCTCAAGCCCGCCCGGTCAAACCCATACTGTGGATAGTAGTCCTGCAATGTCCCTTCCAGGTACAGATTCGCCAGATTGGCCGGTGCGCCATGTCCCGGCCCCGTAACCAGAAACGTGTCCAGGTCGTAGCGCATTATCAGGTGGTTTAGATGTGCGTAGACCAGATTGATGCCGGGATCAGTTCCCCAGTGGCCCAGCAAACGGTCTTTGATTTGCTCCGGTTTCAACGGCTCCTCCAGCAGCACATTATCCTTGAGGTAAATCTGCGCGGCGGCTAAATAATCGGTGACACGGCGGAAACGCGCTATCGCGTCCAACTCCTCTCCATGCGCACGGCGCACTTCCTCTGCCGAAATCGTCTTAGCAGCAGGTCTCTGAGAACTAGAAATTTGCGTTGTCATGACAACTCCTTCTCTGAAAAACGTAAAGCACCTCTGTTACATCCACTGTTCAGTATTCATCTTCCGTCTCACACTCATATCACGTTCACAGCACTTGCAATCACAAATAGCTCACACTTGAGCCAACATTACTCACCTACTAGTAAAGATAGGAGCATCTACAGATGCTACTTGCCTTCCATACCCTATACGCATGAGCAGAGTGGAATGAATACGGCCATATCTTGCAGGATAGGGGATAGAGGAGTAATAGGAAGATTGACGCCAACGCAACAAAGCACTATGATATAACCTGGTAGAGATTTCCATACGTTTTTTCCGCAAAACGTAGAGTTTTTCACAGGTTATAGTAGATATTCCAACGATACAGGCAGGGACATTGTTATGAACAATCCTATTTTGCTGCTCTATCCTCTCATCAATGTGGTAGTGACAGCCCTTTTCGCGGCGGTTGTGTTGCGCCAGTACTTCCAGCGCCACCGTCCATACCAGCTTTTCTGGTCCATCGCGCTGCTTATGACCTTTCTGGCAACGCTCGCGTATGTCTTAATGATCGTCGTGCAACCCACCAGCAGTGCGGGTATCGCGTTCTTCCGCATCTATTACATCTTTGGGGCATCGCTGGTACCCGCGTGGCTGGGCCTGGGGAGTATCGCGCTAGTCACTGGAACTCGCGTGACACGTATCTGTCTCGTCGTGTTGAGCTTCTTGAGTATTCTGACCATAGTGCTGGTCGCGCTAGCGTCCATAGATATGCACGCGCTCAGCCAGGTAGAGGGAACGGCGGGAGC
>DATGJV010000472.1:0-3162 GCA_035295005.1 Ktedonobacteraceae bacterium
ACATCAATCGATGGGCCAAGCGAGCAGTAGCCGTGCGCATCTGGTGGCGAGACTTGCACCAACGCTACATCAATAGCCAGATTGCCACCTGGCTCAAAGAGGGCAGGAACATCCGAGAGGAACACCGGGGTATAGCTGGCACGTCCAGCATTGGCGGCTTCACGCATGTTCTCACCCACAAACAAAGCCCGCGTGGTAAAATGCCCCTTCCACCGCTCATCGGTGTAAGGAACCGGGCCGTAGGTGTGCAGGTGCGTAATTTCAACATCAAACAAGTCCTCTCCACGCGCCACCAGAGCTTCAATTAACGGCGTGGGGGTCGCGCATGCCCCCTGTACGAATACACGGTCGCAAGATTCTACAATCTGCACAGCAGAATGGATATCACACCAGATAGTCACGCTCTACCTCCAATTACAAAGCTTCAAATGGATGGTTTGAACCAGAATAATACGCTCATGGCCTGATATCGTTAAACAGCCTGTAAACAATTCAGCCATCAACTGAAGCATACGCGCTTTCCATCACAAACGCATCACACACTGGCATAGCTCACTCACAGGGAAATCACAATATGCTCAATACCTGTGTGCATTCTGTGATAAAATTGGCCCGTTTGGTGACAGAAATGTGAGAATCACGCGGTATGATTAGCGTGTGAGGAAGAGGAAGAGTAGAGGGAAGGAAAGAAAGGAGCAACTGCCGTAAAATGACAATTGCAGACCGTTTGGGCTGTGGCGCTCGGACAGGAACTTTCATTTTATAAGAGGCAGCATGGTTGAGAACCCTGCATGAAGTAATAACATAATGTGTTCTTTGTTTCGTCAGCGTCACAGCCCATCCCTCTGTTTGGGCAAACAGGTGAACGCAACGCACTCCAGGCTTTGAGTACCTGGAGTGCGTTGCGTTCGCTTCCTATCAGATAACTACCTGCATACCGCTCACGTATTATGCTATCCAGAAATAAAGCCTGTCGCTCGAAAGCAAAGGTAGCGCATTATTATCACGGTCAGAAGTAAAACACTCACGAACCCGCCACATCTTCATGTATTCAATACGAGATTCTTGCCGCTCTGCTAGCCAGTACTCATCCATCGAAAATGTGTCCGTTCTGTGATTGTCGAGCAGGCTAATGTGACAGCGATGTGAGATTCATAAGCGATACTATCATCGGGCATCGAGAAGAGAGGCTTCTACTGCGACATGCTGTTCGGATCAGTTCTCTCAGAACCACGGCACCATGCGGATTAAGCTTTTGTCTGTCGTCCCGATGGGAAATGCACATGGGCCAGAAATGAATCAGAGCGAGCTGCAGCGCTACCTGGCGGAGATGATCTGGTTTCCGACTGCCTGGCTGACCTCATCCATCGAGTGGCAGGCCATTGATGCCTACTCGGTCAGGGCCACCATGCACAAGCAAGGTATGACGGCTTCTGTAGTGCTGCACGTGAACGAGCAAGGACAGATCACCCAGGTGACGGCGGACAGATATAAGGAAGAGCATGGTCATTATCTCCTCGCCCCCTGGGAGGGTCAATGCGACGAGTATCAGGAAGTGGAGGGGATGCGTATTCCGACCAGGATTGCCATCACCTGACACCTTGCCTCCGGCGATTTTACCTGGTTTCGCTGCAAGATTACCGGGATTGAATACAACCAATCAGGAAAGATGAAGGTACTCTAACATGAACAATTCGAAGACTTCTTTGTGGCTCTCTGTACTCATTGCCTGCCTGGTACTGCTTGCAAGCGGTTCAGGCATCTTGCTCACGAGTACCTATGCCAGAGAAACAACACCGTGGGCGATTCAGGCGGTTGGGCAAGATATCGTCAATCTGATTTCAGTTCCGACACTTTTGATTGCTGCCTTTTTTGCCAGCAAGGGGTCGGCCAGGGCCTTCCTGGTCTGGATAGGGGTTCTGCTTTCACTCATGTATGCTTATATCATCTATGCGTTTGCAGCCCACTTTAACAGCCTGTTTCTGGTCTATGTAACCATCCCTGGTCTGTGCTTTTATACCCTCGTTAGTGCCATGATCCGTCTGCCGCTGGACCGTCTCCGACCCGTCTTTGCGGCCATTACCAGAGCCAGACTGGTGAGTACATTTTTGCTGGCGTTGGGTATCCTCTTTTACATACTGTGGTTGAGTGAGGATATTCCAGCGATTTTGAGTGGGAAGATACCGCAAAGTGTGCTGGAAAACGGCCTGCTGACCAATCCGGTACACGTCCTGGATATAGGAATCTACCTGCCCGCCATGATCATCACCGCCATCCTGCTATGGCGGAGAAAACTTTTGGGCTATCTTCTGTCAGTTCCGATGCTGGTGTTTAGCATCCTTACCGGCATGGGGATTCTCGCTATTGACCTTGTCTCGGGCATAAAAGGATTGTCGGTTAGCCCCGGCGTGGATCTGTTCATTGCGACCATTGTCCTGGTGAGCGGTGTCTTGAGTGTGCTTTTTGCACACGAAATGCAAGAACAAAGGGACGTGTCTCTTGTCTGAGTGCAGGTTTCAATGATGTCTCTTCCAACATCTCCAGGCATTACACGCTGTTAAGGGGAGGATGGAATGTTCAACAAACAGAGCTTCGGATTCGTCACACTCGAAGCAAGTATTACAGTCGCGTACCTGCGCCTCTACCGACCGTGACATTCACCCTGGAGCAACCAGCAAAGAGGTTGCGCTCGCTATGCCGGGAGACGAATTCATTGAGCGGCCTACATTTAATGTGGCTACAGCCACTACCATTTGAGTACGACCCGAGGAGGTCTAGCCTATGTTATGTTGAGGTGTGGCTACCGGTGGAACACGTCAATCATTGTGACAGACCTGATCTTGATGGGGATCAGCGATTTCCTGATGTTGCGCAAGCAAACGCCCGGCATCAAGCGACGCACTGAAAGTTGTGATGGTCATGAGTAGTTCAGAGGATATACAGTACGATAGAATGAAGATGGTGATATCTCGCCGCTCTCGCGCACGCACGGCGATAGCTTTTCATACTGTGACGGTTCCCACACATCACATAGAAACAGACACAGAAGAGAAATGTGACGCTCTTGTGAGAAAGATCTTCCCGGCAGTGACCGGTTTGTGAAAGAAGAGCCTTACCATTGGGATAGCGCAAAAGCGCAGTGCTTTACGCGATGAAAAAAGA
>DATGJV010000473.1:0-3826 GCA_035295005.1 Ktedonobacteraceae bacterium
ACCCATGCGGGGCCGCGAGTCATGTTCTACTCTGCTGGACCAGAAAGCAATGTGGTGGGGGCAACCGCGAACCTCCTGCTGGAAATAGATGAAGCACAGGATGTCTCGCCGGAGAAATTTAATCGCGATTTCCGACCAATGGCTTCGACCACAAATGCAACGACCGTTCTTTATGGGACCGCGTGGTCCGACACCACTTTGCTGGCCCAACAACGCGCCGTGAACCTGGAACGCCAGCAACACACAGGGCGGCGGTTGCACTTTGAATACGATTGGCGCACGCTTGCCGCTATCAACCCTGCTTATCGCACCTTCGTCGAGCAGGAGATCGCACGCCTGGGCGAAGACCATCTTGCCATCCAGACGCAATATTACCTGCGTCCCATCAGTGGCGCTGGCTACTTTCTCAACGATTTGCAACGCGCTATGCTGCAAGGAACGCACGAGTGGGAGCATGAACCGACAAACGATAGCTGGTATATCGCTGGTATGGATGTCGCGGGCGAGGAGCGTCCAACACCTGGCAGCATTGTAATGCAGTCAGGCCATAGTCGGCGCGATAGTACCGTCATCACGATTGGGCGCGTCAGCTACAACGAACTGAATCTGCCGCGTATCGAGGTGGTACATCAGCAATGTTGGACGGGTCTACCCTACCTTGAGCAATACGCGGGCGCTGTAACGCTGGTGGAGCAATGGGGCATACGCTCGCTCGTCATTGACGCCACAGGGCTGGGCGCTGGCCTCGCGTCGCTTTTATTGACCCGCTTTGGCGAGGAACGCATTATCCCCTTCACTTTCACACGCCCTGGCAAATCGCGCCTCGCCTATGCTCTGCTTGCCCTCATCAACAGTGGCCGCTTGAAACTCTACACGCCTCAATACGCGCCCGGCACTATCAACGAGGAGTGCTGGCGTCAATTACGCCTCGCTCGCTATCGCCTCCCCGCGCCCGATATCCTCGACTTCTATGTAGACCCTGGCGACGGTCACGACGACTACCTTATCAGCCTCGCCCTCGTTTGTGAGGCACTGAACACGCTTACCATGCCTCCCGCCTCATCGCTCATACGACCGAGAAAGTTATATGACGAGGAGGGGCGATTTTGAATGGGGAACTGGCACACAGGGACTGGCACATTGCTCCGCTCGTGCCAGGAGGGTGCGCTAAAGCGGACCCCTACGCGCCTGCGGGCGCTGTTGAATCCGCGCCGTAGGCGCGTAGGGGTCCGCTTTAGCGCACCCTCCTGGCGATGTTCGCAGACGAGCCAGTCATTTTGATATGGAATAGCAACAAAAAAACGAGCAGTGGTAGCCCAGGGATTAGCATAAACTGCACAAAAGATGCCCATTCACCCAGCAGCACAATGCTACTGGACATATACGTCAGGAAAGCTGTAAAAGAGAACATCAGGGCAAAACCTGTTAATGCTCGTCTCAGTGGATTATCTGGCAGCGAAAATGAGGCCACAGCAAGAGCTATTAGCCAGATAACATACCACGAATAAAACCAGGGAGTGACGATGAGTAGCGCCCCCAGGCAAATGAGAGCAGCAAGTATGAATGTTTGCGTGGTGGGCGTGCGCCATAAGAAGAATATTCCTATACCCATCGTACATCCCAGGGCACCGACGTTAAGCATATCCCAAACAATATGCTGGCTGAATAGATGCATCGGCAGATAGGCCCAGGAGGTTTCGGGCGGGAGTCCATGACGCCTTATCCATTCATGGAGTACACGGGCAAGAGAATTCTCCGCGTAGAATGACGATGGCGGTAAAGAAAAGCTGTGGATGATTTCTTTGAAGGTATGCCCCGGCCAAAAAGGTGCGTAAAATGCGAGCAACGTGATTCCACATGTCAAACTGGCAAAGAAAACATGCATACATGTCGAACGCCAGTGCGACAAAACAGTATGTTGAGGCACGGCTGTACCGGTTGATGTTGAATAAAGCGTTTTACGGGCAAGCAGAATGAGAAAGAAAATGATGAGAGGCAACATAGTGAACTTAATCAGTGCCGAAAGCGTGAAAGCGACAACTGGTGATACATAGTTTGCCGGATGTGTAAAGCCTTTTTGTTCGGCTCGCATACACAGGAGTATACCGAGTAACAGAAAGGTCGCCATAAAAATATCGTTATGTGCGCCAAAACTGCTTTCCAGCAGCACTAGAGGGTTCATTGCATAGAGCCATGTACCGGGCAGAATGGTGCGTTCTGTACCACCTGCTTTACGCAAAATAGTTGTTACTAGCAAGATATTCATAAGATGAGCGACAAGCCCCAACAAACGAAAGCCAAAAATATAATGCCAGGGAATATTTCCTAAGAACAGCGCCAGAAAAGAGCAGATATCCAGCCAGAGCGGCCCATAGGCTGTTATATACATTCTCCAGTCGTCAAGCTGTGTGAGTACATCCTGTGACAATACCCCTGGCGGGACAAAATAAGGATTCCCTCTATAAGCAACAATAGTATGTCCATAGTCCGCGTAAACAAAAATATCATGGGAGAGCATGGTGGGTGTAAAGACAAAAATAAGCCCGACAAGGATAGCGCCTGCCCACATCACATACCATATACCTGTGTTTTTTGTTTCTTTCAGTTGATAGCGGATAACAAGGGCGGAGATTCCATAGAGGACAAAAGCTAGAGCTATGAGAAGAAAAAACTCAGGGTCATTTGTGCCTGTCTGAGAAGTCAGTGCATTGCTCAGCAGATGAAGATCAGGTGATAACCATACGCTCCATGCCGCGAAAAATGTGCTGGTTGGTACCATTGAGAACAAAAGTATGTTTGTTAAATAGTGTTGTGGCGCAACGCTTGCTCCCATGCATGCTATGAAGATGAGCATACAGAAGCGTATGCTCATTTGCGGCAGAAAATATCTTGCAGCAGACATAGAATAGTGAGAATTTGTCATAACCGCTCTACTATACGCTTTTCCCCTGGCTTTTGGCAAGAATTTAGGAGTGAGAATGCTCGCTCTCGACGCAATTATTGCTAACGTGGTACAATGCCTTACATTGGGAGTCCATGCTGGCTGCAAATTTTATTGCATTGATACTCAACATACCTATATGCACATCAAGAGAACACGAAATCAAAACATAAGGAGCAATTTATGCCACGTAAGCCGCGAGGACGCAATGGCCCTCCACAGGATAGCGTTGATAGCATCCTCCTCGCCATCAGCCGTCGCGAGACGATAGACGATGATACAATGTCGCATTATTTTGATCGGCTCGATGAAGAATGGACGAGCGGCGCACGCACCAAAGTGCTGCATCTCCTGCACACGAATGACCCGGCAGCGCACAATGCCGCCATGATTATTCTATCAGAACTGGCAACCGATTTTGACCTGGATGAACTGGAAGACCTGGTTGCCGACCCGACTGTGAGCGACATGGCAAAGCTCACGGTCGCGCCCGTTCTCAAAGAACTGGACTCCGAAATGGCGGACGACGGAATTATCGAATATTTGAATGATCCTGAAGCCGCCATGCAACAAATGCAGGTGCGTTTGCTTGAACTGGTGGGGCAGAGCGAACTCGGTGTAGAGTCCGTGCTAGAAGATGTTCTTTCCATGCCTGTTGAGCGCCGCCTGGGTTTTATTCGCTGGCTGGGGGATAGTATGGACCCGCGTGCCGCAAAATTGCTGATTCCCTTGCTGGAAAATGCTAATAGCAAAGTAGTCACGGCTGCCCTTGAATCCCTGGAACAATTGGGTAACTTCGCGGCAGAACAATCCATTCCTGCGTTAAACTACTTTGTCAAGCATAGCTCGAATCGCAAGCTCAAAGAGCAGGCCCGCTCAATTCTC
>DATGJV010000474.1:0-5560 GCA_035295005.1 Ktedonobacteraceae bacterium
CGCGATGAATCGGCCCCTACGGCGTTATTGTTCCCAGTTTCTTGAGCGTTCCACAGCTCGCTTCCAGCCTTTGTAGAGGCTATCGCGCTGGTCGGCGCTCATCTGTGGCTCGAAGGTGCGGTCAATGGCCCACTGTTCCGCGACTTCTTGCTCGCTGCTCCAGAAACCAACGGCGATACCGGCGAGGTAGGCAGCACCAAGAGCAGTGGTTTCAGCAACTTTCGGACGCTGGACTGCAACGCCAAGAATATCGGCCTGGAACTGCATAAGCAGGTTATTGACAACAGCTCCGCCGTCAACACGCAGAGTCTTTAGACTGGCACCGCTGTCGGCTTCCATTGCCTCAAGTACGTCGCGGGTCTGGTAACACATGGACTCAAGCGTTGCGCGAGCGACGTGACCAACTGTCGAACCGCGAGTCAGGCCAATGATAGTACCGCGTGCGTTGGGGTCCCAGTAGGGAGCGCCGAGACCGACGAAGGCGGGAACCATGTACACGCCGCCGTTGTCGGGGACGGTATCCGCCAGGGCCTCGACATCAACGCTGTTCTTGATCACCTGCAAGCCATCGCGTAGCCATTGGACAGCGGCACCGGTGATGAAGATGCTACCTTCAAGCGCGTAGGTCAATTTTGGATTGCTCGCCTCGCCTTCGCCCCACGCAATCGTAGTAAGCAAACCGTTCTTTGAAGGAACGCCCTTGTTGCCGGTGTTCATCAGCATGAAACAGCCAGTGCCATAGGTGTTCTTTGCCATACCGACTTCGTAGCATGCTTGACCAAACGTGGCGGCTTGCTGATCGCCAGCATCACCCGCCATTTTGATAGGCGCACCGAAGAACTCAGCGTCGGTTTCGCCAAAGACGCCACTGGAAGGCATAACGGTAGGCAGCATGGAGTGGGGAACGCCCAGTTCCTTGAGGATGACATCATCCCACTTGCCCTCGTAGATGTTGAACATGAGGGTGCGCGAGGCGTTGGTGTAATCCGTCGCATGCACCCGCCCTTTGGAGAGACGCCACATCAAGAAGGTATCCACGTTGCCGAAGAGGAGTTCGCCGCGGTCGGCTTTCTCGCGTGCGCCAGGAACGTTGTCGAGAATCCACTTGACCTTCGTGCCGGAGAAATAGGCATCGGTAACGAGACCTGTGCGATTGCGAATCTCTTTGTCAAAGCCTTTAGCCTTCAATTCATCGCAAATAGGAACGGTTAAGCGGCTCTGCCAGACGATGGCGTTGAAAACGGCTTTGCCGGTGGATTTCTCCCAGACTATCGCCGTCTCACGCTGATTGGTGATACCGATGGCAGCAACATCGGCGGCGGACGCGCCCGCCTTTTTCATCGCTTCCTGTGCCACAGCCAGTTGGCTTGACCAGATTGCCTCCGGGTCATGCTCAACGAGGCCGGGCGCGGGATAAATCTGGGGAAACTCTTGTTGCGCTACGCTGACAATCGCTCCATCATGATTGAAGACGATAGCGCGGGAACTGGTCGTACCCTGGTCCAGAGCAAGAATGTACTTTGCCATGATTAACCCTCTTTCTGTCGGGCACGATAAATCGGGCCCCTACATTGGGTGCGCTAAAGCGGACTCCTACAATGACGCGACATTGCTTCGCCCGTCGCGCCGGGTGCGCTAAAGCGGACCCCTACAACGTATTGTGTTGGTACAGGCACCGATGCCCGTACAGGGAAAAAGAGATAGAACAGGCACAGCTATAGAAGCCTGTGCGGGAAATAGCACAGAGAAAAATGATTGCCAGAATAGATTTTCGGATGCCTTACATCCAAAGTTCGGAACGGGTGACTGCCACGGCGCGAACGCCGGTACGTAGAACGGCCTGTAGCTGATCAGCAGTGTATAACAGGCCAGATGCCATAAACGGTAATGGGAACAACGATTCTAACTGCGGGATCACATACGGAACGACCAGGGCCGGTGAGAAATCCAGGATGTCAATATATGCTGTGTCTACTGACTCCAGGGCCATTTCCAAACCGGTCGAGTCCACGGCAAAAATACGCTGAATGGTCTCCAGTCCAAATTGCTTGCCAATAGATAAGATTTTGGGATGATTCGATGCAATGCCAGTAACATGTAATCGCTCTGCAATGTAACGCAAACCAGCATTATCCGCGTGAATACCATCAATGTGGTCAACATTCACATAGACCGAACAACCACAACGGTGCGCACTCTCCAACAGAGCCGTAAACTCAAACAGATTGCAGTGCCGCAAGAGCATCGCTCGTACCTGGGATACTTCCAGCGCCTGTACAAACTGTACGCGAGTTTCTACCACGGGTATCACTCTGTTTTGCGCTGGTAGATTGAGCAATGACCTACTGGACTGAGTAAGCATGCCACACCTCCCGCTCTAATCGAAAAAACAACAAAGTCCCAAGCCCCTTATCTGGTAAGTTGGCTCAGGACTTTTCATTTCACTGTCCTTACGCAATATATCTGGTTTTTTTTCTGTTCAATCCTCATCAAGCCGTTGGTTTTGATGCCACTGCCAGAATGCCTGGATGTCAAACGGGGTTACACAACCCACTATCCCTTAAATTGCACTCCTTTGCGTTTACGCTGTTGCTACAGTGAAATGGGTAGAGGTTTTTATAGCTACCGCAGTATGTTTTGCTTACTATACAACGAAGTAGAGTTAGCATATAATGATATTACTCGGTGCAATCCCGTTTGTCAAGGGCTATCGGCAAATTTACTGAAGTTTGCTCTGCAATATCACAAATGAGTGATAGCAGCGCCGAATTACAACCCGGTAAAGTACACAATATGATTAAACAAGAGTTCCTGCGTTTAGCACGCAAATATCCTGTAGCGGCAGCCCTTAAATCAGAAGAAGATATGGAGACCGCATTAGTTTCTGATGTATTGCTGCTTTTCGTCCTGAAGGGCGACGCATTTCAACTTGCCCCTTTTGTCACACAGGCGCATGCACGCGGCAAAGGAGTGGTGGTCCATGTTGACCTTGTGAGTGGTATTGGGAAAGACCGCGCCGGTATCCAGCACCTGCGACAAATAGGAGTGGACGCGATTATCACCAGTCGCTCGCAGCTTGTTTCTTCGGGGCGAGCGGAGGGCTTGACAACGATTCAACGCCTCTTGCTTGTGGATGATTCCGCGCTCGAAACGGGTGTGCGCACCATTGCACGTGCCGCACCTGATATCGTGGAGGTACTGCCCGGTATTGTATTTCCAGAGATTGCAGCGACGCTTCAACAACTCCTCCCGGGTCCGTTTATCGCCGGTGGCTTTATCCGCACCGCTAGAGATGTCGCGAGAATACAGGCCGCTGGCGGTATATTAAGCAGTAGTAGTACGTATGCGCTGTGGCAGCATACTCATAGAGAAGATTGAGGAGAATCTTTAATATGCAAAACGTTCCGAATCTACTCAGCCTGGCCCGGTTGGTAGCAACCGCGCTCGTGTTTATATTCGTCATCGTCAATCAGCCGTGGGCATTTCTGCTGGCAACGCTGTTCTTTGTGCTTGCCTCAGCAACCGATTTCTTCGATGGCTACCTGGCACGCCGATTCCACGTGGTCTCACCACTGGGTGTCTTTCTGGACCTGACAGCAGATAAGGTGTTTGTGGTCGCTATTCTCATTGCGCTGGTACAAATCAATCTGGTCCCAGCCTGGATCGTGGTGATCATCGTCACCCGCGAATTTGTGGTCACGGGGCTGCGCTCGATGGCAGCAGCAAAGGGAAAGGTTATTCCTGCCGGCATATGGGGCAAGCAGAAGACGTTGATTACGATGGTCGCGATGGGGTTATTGCTGCTCGCAAAAGGCTTCGGGGCGCACCTCCTCTCGCTCTTCCCACCCATGTTAACGTTCAATAGCAGCACGGTGAACGCACCCGAAATTATGCTGCTTATTGCCGATTGCGGTATCATTCTGGCCGCCATCTGGACCGTCTTCTCTGGCGCGGAATACCTGATCAGCGGGCTGCCCATCCTGCAAAAAGAGGAACCCAACACGCTAAAAGCGTAAGAGAGCAACCGACCGCTCTGGCGAGCCAGAGCGGTCGGTTGCTCTCTTACGCTTTTAGCGTGTTGGGCGTAGAGTTTTCTTCGATTTTGACTTTTTGCCCAATTTTGCGCTCAGTGCCAGAGAGCAGACGCCCGATATTATCGTGATGGAAAAGAATCACCAACCCTGGGCCGATAACAAGGTAGAGCATTGTCGGCAAACTGACAAGCGCAAAGAAATGCGGATTTGCCAGACCCACGAAGTAGAAGACAAGCCCACAAATCATCGCAGCTACTGCGCTCAGTACCGACCCCAATGAAACGTAGCGCGAAATTACAATAGTGCCGACTGCGGTAATGGCCGCGATGATGAATGTCAGCGGAGAGAGCAAAATAATCACGCCCCCACCGGTCAACACGCCGCGTCCACCTTTAAAACCAATAAATACTGGAAAACAATGCCCTAAGAGCGCACAGAGGCCCGCGATTGCTGGCCCCCATTGGGAGACGTAGAAGAAAGGAACAAGTAACGCGAGCAGCGTCGGCAATATTCCTTTCGTCAGGTCAAAGGCAAAGACGATAGCAGCAGGCCCTTTGCCCATTGTGCGCAATACGTTGGTCGCGCCTATTTTATGGCTGCCATAGTCACGAATATCAAAGTCTTTACCGCGTAGCAGCTTGCCCATCCAATAGCCGGCGGGAATTGATCCCCACAAATAGCCGATGAGTGCTATGAGTACAACCTGAAGAAGAATGATAGGCATAACAGCCTCCTTTGTAACGGTGCAAGATACCCGCAAGGGGCATCCCTACTATACACCATTATCCTTCCTATATTGAAATCTCTGAGGCTTCCGCATCTCCCCCTTATTATAGTACATTGCGCTGAAAAAGCTAGACGGGCATCACAACAGCCAGTGGTCGTCGCCAAGCCAGATAATATTGTCAAGCAAGCGGATACCGCCAACTGAGGCGGCAATTGCCAGCATGGTTTTTGGAGCGATTTGCTTGAGCGTCTCGAACGTATCTGGATGGCAGACCGCGACATATGACAGCGAAATGGATGGTTCTACGGCAACGAGTGCGAACATTGCCTTCTCAACAACTTCTGCGTTCAATTCTCCGCCCTCGATCAGGGTTTTACCGAGTAGCAAAGCGCGATACAGCGCACTGGCTGCTGTGCGCTCGTTTGGAAGTAAGCGATGATTACGGCTCCCTAGCGCCAGCCCGTCGCTCTCACGGACTGTTGGCATACTACGCAGATGGACATCAATATTGAGATCGCGCACAAGGCGACGCACGACAGCGAAGTGCTGAATATCCTTCTGCCCAAAATAGGCAACGTCGGGTCGCACAAGTTGCAGCAATTTCGTCGTCGCGGTCGCCATACCACGCATAGAATGGGTATTGTTCGCTCCTTCAAGGCGCTCTGCCAGGGGACCGGATGGCACGACATGCGTAGAAAAATCTGGTGGGTAGAAATCCTCATCGCGAGGAGCGAAGACAACATCTACCTGGGTCGTGCGCAAAAGCTGGATATCTCTCGTCAGGTCACGCGGATAGTGT
>DATGJV010000475.1:0-4532 GCA_035295005.1 Ktedonobacteraceae bacterium
TCGCTGCTCGATAAAAGTCTGCTGCTACAAAGTGTGCAGAAGGGTCAGGAGCCAAACCTGCTGATGTTACTGACTGTGCGCGAGTACGGGCTAAAACTGTTGCGAGAGAGGGGAGAAATCGAGCAATGCCAACGCGCCCATGCACTATATTACCTCGCGTTCGTTGAAGAGGCCGAACTCCATCTCAAAGGAATACAACAAATCCCGTGGATGGCTCGATTGGAAGGGGAGCAAGAGAACCTGCGGCTAGCACTCGCATGGCTCATTGAACACGGAGAGGCCGAATACGCATTATGCTTCTGCGCGGCACTCTGGAGATTCTGGCACCTCCGCGGCTACTGGAGTGAAGGGCGACGTTGGCTGGAAGCATCGTTAGCGTTACCACAGGCAGAAGGCTCAATGCTAGCTCGAACAAAAGCATTGTGTGCAGCGGGAGAATTGGCCTACTATCAAGATGACTATGGAGTAGCCCGGACGCGACTGGAGGAAAGTGTAGCACTCTGTCGCGCACTGGCGGTTGACAGGGAACTCGCTAATGCCCTGGGGGCTTTAGGAGTAATCATGCATATACAAGGTGAGCATGCTATTGCTCGCTCCTTGCATGAGGAAAGCGAGGCCATTTACCGTAGGCTGGACAGCAAATGGGAGCTTTCTTACTTCCTTCGCAAACTGGCATTCTTATCATTGCAGGAAGGGAGCTTAAAGCGAGCTATGGTACTGGCTCAGGAAGCACTCACGCTTGCACAGGTGTTGGGCGACAAGTCTCTCATGGCTAATACATTTGCTACCCTGGGACAAATCGCGGCACGCGAAAATGACCTGACACACAGTATGGCGCATATCAAGGAAAGCCTTACGCTTGCACGGGAACTCGGGAACAAGTATCTCATCGCGATTGCACTGCAGAACCTGGGATATTTAGCAGCATTGCAAGGTAACTTGATCCAGGCGGCGGCATCGGCTCGAGAAGGATTCAAGTTTGTCCGTGAACTGGGCGACAAATTGCTCATCACTACTACGCTACACACATTGGGATACCTCACAATGCTTCGTGGAGATATATCTGAGGCCGCAGCCTACTTCCAGGAAGGTTTATCAGTGGCCCAGGAAATTGGAGCGGAAAGGCACATCAGCTTACACCTCATGGGGTTAGCTGAGGTTGCTATAGCGGAAGGACATCTCAAGCGAGCCGCCCGCCTGTTTGGAGTAGCAGAGACAATACTTAACCCCAATGTGGACCTGATGACTGCAGAACGTGCTGACTACGAACGAGTAGTGGAAAGCATGCGAAGCAAACTGGGGGATAAAGCATTCAAAACAGCATTGGCCGAAGGACGTATTCTGACGCCAGAACAGGCTCTTACGTTGCCGGAAGAAGACCTCGTACCGCGATCTCCAGCCAGTGTAATTTCTCAGCCTGCTCCTACCTATCCCGATGGGCTGACCCCTCGCCAGGTAGAGGTGCTGCGCTTGTTGGCTGAGGGACAGACAGTCGATCAGATTGCTGAACAACTCGTGGTCAGCTCGCGAACGGTCAGCACACATATAACTGCTATCTATCGGAAGATTCAGGTGAACTCACGTAGTGCGGCGACCCGCTATGCTATAGAACATGGACTTATTTGAGATAACCCCAGACCACTTCAAAAAGGAGATGATATCCATCGGCCCCTACAGAGACAGGTGGCGTTTTTTGACCGTTGCCAACGCCTCATGTACAGTACGAGCAACCTGTTGCAATGGCAAGCGTTTGATACGGTGTGCCAGCGCCATTGGTGCGATCGTGAAGACGTGTTCTGATGTGACGGCTTCTTCGCCAAGGTAGGCAGCATAGGTCTGGGCCGCTCGTCTCATCACTATATCGCCGCGATGTCCATCTACGCCGAGTTCGATGTTGATGGCGGCGATCAGTTCCGCGACATTTTGTGAAACGGTGACACGCTGTTCCTGTTGGGCCGCATGCTGAATACGAGTGCGCAACTCCTGTTCGGTCTGTGCATACTCTGCGAGAAACGCCTGGGGGTTGGCCTCGTAGAGTTCGCGTAGTTCAACGATTTTGACCCTTTGGCGAATATCGTGAATGGAGGCGATATCAATGCAGAGTCCGAAGCGGTCGGTGAGCTGTGGACGCAATTCACCCTCTTCGGGATTCATCGTACCGATCAGAATGAAGCGTGCGGGATGGTTGAAGGAGATGCCCTCGCGTTCAACGATATTCACTCCCATCGCGGCGGCATCGAGCAAGATATCAACTACGTAGTCGTCCAGCAGGTTCACTTCATCAACGTAGAGAATGCCCCGATTGGCCTCAGCCAGTACGCCGGGGTCGAAGCGTCTCTGCCCTTCGCGCAGCGCATGTTCGAGGTCTAATGTGCCGACTACGCGATCCTCCGAGGCGTTGATGGGAAGATTCACCACGCGCATCTGTCGCTGGGACACCGGTAATGACTCGCCCTGTTCATAGCGTGTCCGGCAGGAGGTACACATGCGCTCAGGTTGATCTGGTGGACAGGAGAAAGGGCAATCACTCACTACTGTAATTTCGGGGAGGACGGCTGCAAGGGCGCGTACTGCCGTTGATTTTGCCGTTCCCTTCTCGCCGCGAATGAGTACACCGCCAATGGCTGGTTGGATGGCATTGAGCAGGAGGGCCAGCTTCATCTCATCCTGACCGACGATGGCACTGAACGGGTAGGTATATCTCTGCATATTTGCTCGTTTGCTACTATTGAAATATTCTGTAGGGGCCGATTTATCGTGCCCACCGCCGATTCATCGGCAAGTCCACGAGGCCGATGAATCGGCGGTGGGCACGATAAATCGGCCCCTACAGAGTATATAGAATTGTTAGAACTCGATGACGCCGCGAATGTTTTTGCCACCGACCATATCGGCATAGGCTTCGTTGACCTGATCGAGCGTGTAGGTGCGTGTGACAAGCTCGTCGAGTTTGAGTTTGCCAGCGCCGTACATCTTGAGCAGGTTGGGAATATCGAAGCGCGGCTGTGAATCGCCATAGAGCGTTCCCATTACCGTCTTCTGGAACAATACCAGGTCGAGCGGCGATATGGGAATGGACTCGGCGGTAGCGGGTGTCAGGCCAATAACGCAAAGTGTGCCGTTTTTACCCAGGCAAGCGTAGGCTTGTCCGATGGTCGCGGGTGTCGCGATGGCCTCGAAGGCATAATCCACACCTTCGCCCCACGTCAGGTCGCGTGAAATAGCGACGGGGTCTTCGCGTGTCGAGTTGATGGTGTGGGTAGCACCGAACTCTTTAGCCTTTTCCAGTTTGAAGTCGTTGACATCAACGGCGATGACCATGCGAGCGCCAGCGATAGCAGCTCCTTGCACCGCGTTCATGCCGATACCGCCGCAACCAATAATCATTACCGTGCTACCAGTTTCTACTTTCGCACGATGGATGACCGCGCCGACGCCGGTGGGAACGCCGCAGCCGACGAGGACGGCGCGATTGAGCGGATAGTAATCGGGAATGGTAACGACGGACATATCGGAGACGACGGTGCGCTCGCTAAACGTGGAGATGACGCACATCTGTCCAATATCGGTGCCATCGCTGTGCAAGCGGAACGTGCCATCCAGTTGCGGACCCATCAGAATGGAGGCACCCATGTTACAGAGATTGGAATGACCCTCGGTACAATAGCGACAATGCCCGCACGAGGGAATGAAGGTGAGAACAACATGGTCGCCGGGCTTGCAGTTTGTGACATTTGGGCCAACCGATTCGACAATGCCGGCTCCCTCGTGTCCAAGCGCAAGTGGCAAATAGCTGGGCAGTTCACCAGTGATGATATGGTAATCGGAGTGGCAGATACCAGCCGCTACCATGCGTACCAGGACTTCATGGTCCTTTGGCGGATCGAGCTCGATCTCTTCGACGCGGATGGGTTCGCCGGGTGCATAAATCACTGCGGTTCGTGTCTTCATTTTTCTTTCCTCACTTTACTTTGCACGTGTGTGCAATTGAAAAAATACGGTTTCACAACGAAAAAACGAGATGTAGAGTTTGTTCACCCCCTTTGTAGCAGCATCGCAGCATATGGCGGACTAAGTCGGTAATAGTCGGCGTCAAGTGCCAGGGCTAAATCGTGTCCTGGCGTTGCCTCTGTTTCTGACAGCTTGTCTTCCACAGGAGATTGTGCAGAAGTCGGTATTGGCGCGTAGGGATTGGTATCAATCAAGACCGTGGGTATCTGGCGCGTGGCAATCTCCTGAGCAATGTGCAGAGCGTCGCGTTGGGGGGTGATGCTGCGCATATTGCCGGAGAGGTCAATATTTGCCAGACCATCGGTCAGAATAATGAGCAGTGGTCGAACTGTAGGGTCGCGCATGCGTTCGGTTTCAGCCAGCCGTAGTCCTTCCAGCAAACCGGTTGCCAGTGGTGTGCAGCCGCCGACATAGAGTTCGTCTATGACCTTACGAGCGTGCATAAAATTGCGCGTTGGCGGTAGGACGATGCGTCCCTGCGCGAAGCGGAAGACGAGCATAGCGACGCGGTCGCGTTTCTC
>DATGJV010000476.1:0-3108 GCA_035295005.1 Ktedonobacteraceae bacterium
GGCCCCTACGCGCCTACGGGCGCAAGGTTGCCGCGCCTACGGGTGCGGGCATATATAGCGCCTGTGGCGCTGTAGGGGCCTGCTTTAGCACGCCCGACTCGACGAGCGCAGCAATGTCGAGTCCATCTTCCCAATAGCATGTTGCTCATAAAGAAAACGATCATTTCAACGCGGTCAGCAGCGCCGCACGCGCCTCTTGAGGACTAAGTTGTTCAAAATCGGTGCGGGGCAATTGGCGGGGCATGATGCTGAAGGGGCCTGTCCACTGTCTGGCTTGCTCCTCGACCCAATCGAGCATCGCAAACGATTTCTGACGCGATTGCTCGACAATGGGGTAACGCAGGGCGGCGCGGTCGAATACTTCCTGGTCTTTGGTGTAGACGCTGCCGTTTTCGCGAATCACCACGTCAATGTATAAATCTACGTAGGTTAGTTCGCGTGAGGCGCTGGTGTAATGAGGAGTTGGCAGAATGATATCGCAATAGCCACTGGCGAACGAGCCATTCTCCGTATAGCCAATATGCATGGTGTACCACTGGTCGGGAAAGAAAAAAGCGAGCGCGTGTTTAGTAGATATCCATGTGCCGGGTTTCCATTGCATCGGTGTGCCAATAGGTGTCCAGATACAAACATATTCGTCGCTCACCGGTAACTGGTAGCCCTGCCATTTGCCCCATATATCATCGTTCACCAGCTTTTTGTAAATGTCCGCTTTTTGTAACATATATAACCTGTGCAGTCCTTCCTTCTATTTCAAGATGAATTATAACCTATGGTACAGTGATGCTGCAAAATTAACGACTGTACGGCGCGGTGCGCCTCACAAGAGGGATAATGAGCATTTTGCACGAAGTGCAAAATGCTCATTATCCCTCTTGTGAGGCGCACCGCGCCGAACAGTCACCACCACAGGAGCCTGAATGGTATAATATGGATATTCAACAAAAATACAATGCTTTGCGATATTGTTAGGAGGTAGAGATACATATATGAGTATTTCAGAGCAGACGCGCACCGAGCGCGATTCGATGGGAGAGATGCAGGTTCCAGCTAATGCCTATTATGGGGCCAGCACACAGCGAGCGGTGCTGAACTTCCCGATCAGCGATCTGCGTTTCCCGCGCCAGTTTATTCGCGCTTTAGGACAGATAAAGCAGGCGGCGGCACAGACCAACGAGGGGCTGGGTACGGTTGACCCGCAGATAGCGGAGGCAATTGTACGAGCTTGCCAGGAGGTGATTGACGGCAAATTTGACGATCAGTTCGTTCTTGATATTTTCCAGACCGGTTCCGGCACCTCGACCAATATGAATGCCAACGAGGTGATCGCGAATCGCGCCAGCGAATTGCTGGGTGGGTCGCGTGGCTCGCGCAAGGTTCACCCCAACGACCACGTTAATTTCGGGCAATCGTCGAACGATGTCATTCCCACGGCGATCCATCTTTCCGCGCTGGTGAGCATTGAGCATGAATTGATACCGGCACTGCAAGGTTTGCAACAGGCGCTGCAACGGAAGGCGGACGAGTTCATGCCCATTGTGAAGACGGGGCGCACGCACCTGCAGGACGCAACGCCTATTCGGTTGGGGCAGGAGTTTCTTGGCTATACAGGCCAGATTGAGAGCGGCATTGCACGTATGCATCATGCGCAAAGCGAACTATCAGAAGTGGCTCTGGGCGGGACAGCCGTTGGTACCGGAGTAAACACGCATCCTGAGTTCGCGGCACGTGTCTGTCAGCGTCTCTCAGAGATGAATGGCATGACGGTGTACGAAACGAGCAATCACTTCCAGGCACAAAGTACGCTTGATAACGCCGTGGCGGCAAGCGGCGCGTTGAATACGCTGGCGGTGAGTTTGATGAAAATCGCGAATGATATTCGCTGGCTGGGCTCAGGCCCACGCGCCGGTATTGGCGAAATTGACCTGCCAGCCGTGCAGCCTGGTAGTTCGATTATGCCTGGCAAAGTCAATCCGGTTATCGCGGAGTCGCTGTGCATGGTTTGCGCTCAGGTCATCGGCAACCACACGACGATCACGGTCGCGGGCCAATCTGGCAACTTCGAGATTAACGTGATGATGCCTCTCACCGCCTATAACCTGCTGCAATCCATCAGTTTGCTGGCCGCCGCCTCGCGCAACTTCACAGAACAATGCATCAATGGTTTGCAAGCAACAACAAAGGGGCCGGAGATGGTCGAGCGTGGTCTGGCAATTTGCACCGCGCTGGCACCCATCATCGGCTATGATGCCGCCGCCAACATCTCTAAAGAAGCCTATAAGACTGGCAAAACCATACGCGAGATGGCACGCGAAAAAACGAATCTTTCCGAAGAGGAACTTGACCGTATCCTTGACCCGGCCAGCATGACAAAGCCGGGTCTGGAAGGCGGACCAGCGGGGGGTTAAGGTGCGCTAAAGCGGACCCCTACAAATGCCAGAGTGCGTTTGTAGGGGTCCGCTTTAGCGCACCCTCGTTATTTATTTCCGGCTACGACCCAGGGAGACGAGGGCGACGCCTGAGAGGATGATAAGCATGGCGAGCAGACCAAGAATGGTGATATGCTCACCATCCACGGCAATACCCAGGGCTACGGCAACCATGGGGTTGACGTAGGCGTAGCTGGTTGCCAGAGCGGGCCGCACGGTACGCAGCAGGTAGCCATAGGCGCTGAAGGCCACCAGCGAACCGAAGACGATCAGGAAGCCGACTGCCCAGAGGGATTGCGTCATATGCAAATCTGGCGTGCGCTCGTGAACGGCGAAGCTCACCAGAACCAGAACCACGCCACCGGCAATCATCTCAACGGCACTGGACATCAGGCCAGTTGGCAAGGTGACGTGGTGGCTTAATGCTGAACCAAAGGCCCAGCATAGCGGTGCCAACAGTAAGGCACCTGCCCCTATCGGATTGGCCCACATATTATTGCCGAGGTTAAGCATTATCACACCGACAAAGCCGAGGCCGAGACCCAGCCACTCTACGCGAACAGGCCAACGTCCCCACAGACCCATAAAAAGGGCTGTCCATAGCGGAATGGCTGCCAGGCTCACGGAGGCCAGCCCCGACGCGACCCATTGCTCTGAGAAGGCGACCACGCCGTTGCCG
>DATGJV010000477.1:0-2329 GCA_035295005.1 Ktedonobacteraceae bacterium
ATCTCTCGCAACATGGTAATGAAACGTGAGATGAGCGCGGGTGAAGACACATTCGAGAGGAAGCCGATGGTATGCGGCAAAAGACGGAATGGTTCCAGCGCGAGACCGGCTTTATAGTCAATCAGCAGGAAGGTGATCTCGTTGGGACGATAGATCATGGACAGCGACATGATAATTGTCTGGAGCAGTTCGCTTTTGCCGGAGCCTGTCTGACCGATGAGCAGACCATGTGGGCCATCCTTGAGCAAGTCGAGATATTGTATCTCGTCGCCTATCTTCTGGCCGATGGGGATGCGCAACAAAGGTCGGGTGGAGGCACGTTGTTTCCCAGAAGCCACGACTGTGCGCCATGTTGAGTCCGACCAGAGTAGCGCCGGATTGTAGGAACTGATATCCAGCACTGGCTCGAAGAGCGAGCGCAGATCAACCTGGGTACGCAATTCCACCTGTTTGGCGATGGCGGGTTGCAGGTATTGCATGCGCGACGCAAGGTGGTTGAGGGCCTCGATTGGCGCGTTGTCCAGCAGATCGCAAGCGTGTAAAGAGGGAGGGTCGGGCTGAAGCATGCGCACACATGCCTGTGGCCTGGTGAGCGGGAGCGAGACAACTGGCTGTAGACCTTGCTTTTGCTTACGTCGCTCCTCTTTCTTTTGCCGTTTTGCCTCGCGTTTTGTCAGATCAAGGGTGGGTAACTCGACGGGAATACTGCTGAAGGCGTTGGGATACGCCTCGACATCCAGGTCAATAGTGATGCCGCTGGAGACGGGAACATCGGTTTTGCTGGCACAGACGCAGACGACGGAGACGCCTAACGGTTTGCCACGACTGAGCGCGAGGGTCATCTCCGCTCGTTTTAAAGGCGAGACGGTGAGGCGAGAGCGATTCTGCATCGTCGCGGGTGTTTGATTGAAGTTCATAACGGGCATTGGTAGGGGCGGCGGGTCAAGGTCGGCGCTGGCATCGAAATGGTCAATAATGATCACGAGATGCGGCAGGATTGACGATTCGGAGGCAAAACGGCTATCGCCGAGCAGGAGTTCGCGCCGCCCCAACTCACGTGAAATCCAGTGCAGTTGCTCAACGACATCTTGCGGCCCCAGGGCAACGGCGCTGAAACCATTTGCATCAACGCCCGTTTGTCCTGGTTCATAAAGCTGGCTATGGGGAACAACCGTGGCCCATTGCCATGCCGCAGTTTGTGCTGCGGGGGCCAGGACGATGATACGTACATCCTCCGGTGAATGGTGATAGACAAGCTGGCAGGTGATGGCGCGGGCCAGTTCGCGGGCCTTCCCCAGGTGCCGTGCTGAACCAGTAATGGCGAGCGGACCATGCTCGTTCAATTTCACCATAATAGGTGCGATGAGCGAACGATATTTTTGCATGAGGGCGGCGGCATAGGCATTGCATGTATCGAAGACATTAGGCAGGGTGATACGGGCTTTATCCTGTTCACCCGTCACCTCAAAGCTAGCGGGTTGATTGCCCATGCCGATGCGCACATTCAGGAAATCGGGATCAGCAGAGCGGCGAGACCAGAGGGTCATATCTTGATCGCTATAATCGCGAGTGACCAGCGCCTGCACCGAGAGGTCGTCGTAGCATGAGGTCGCGGTTTCCGGGGACACGAAAGGCGGGTCAAGCTCTATACGCGCTTGCCGTTCTTTGTGCTGCAAGAATTGCAACTGCCGTTCTGTCTTACGTAGCTCCATTTTATAGGCGGCCAGCAGGTACTTGCGCTGTTTGCGTACTGTGCGGGCCTGTGCGGCGAAGGTGAGCAGCGAACCGATGGCGGCAAACGCGCCCATCGCGAGGAAGGCAATAATGAACAGGTTGGAGCCGTTGCTGATCTTCGAGAAGATAAATCCAGATACGCCTATGCCAGCGACACTCAGCAGCAATGTAATAATTGTCGTGATGGCGGGCTTTGTCGGCTCTGATGGCTGCATCGGCATAGCGACCACGGTATGTGGTATTTCGGGCCAGAAGCGAGCCTTGCGCGAAATGACTACTGGTGCTGATGGTTGAGTCAAGAATAATTCCCCCCAGGATTATGCAAAAGCTAACGAGTTATACTATACAACGAAACGCACTTGTAGGGATAGTATGTATGACCTATTGGTTGTATTTGTTGTTTGCGATGTTACAGCTTGAAGGTTATTGCGTCATTGATAATAGCAACATTTATACCTCCACTGCTGGTATCAGGGGGACACCATGAGCGTTCAAGAACAGTATTATACACGGCGTTTCACGCGGCGGTATCCGGGGCTTTTTGTTATTTTGCTCGATCAGTCCAAATCTATGGCCCAGGAAGTTGATGGGCGGG
>DATGJV010000478.1:0-3451 GCA_035295005.1 Ktedonobacteraceae bacterium
TCCACCACCAACTCCGTTACCCTGTACAATCAAGGGTGTAGTGCTGCACATGGCGCTCCCGGATTGGTGATCCTCGATTGGGGGCAACCGGTGTATTTTGGGAACAACACCTACGGCACCTACGACTTTGGGGGTCATGACGATACGGATGCGGCTATCTTGCATGCTGTTGCCGATTTTGTTCAAGGAGTTTGGAACTGCCGCACCAGGTATACAAATATTGCGGTTGGCGTTGGTCAAAGCAACTACTATTCTGGCTATGCAATCCCCCTCACGACTGCGGCCTGGTATGCCGATGGTCAGCAATGGGGCATGATGGTGAACAGTATACAAAGCTTTATTACTAACAATCATTATACCGTTGTGGGGGCCAGTGGAGCCGGTGACCTGGAAGTTGAGTGGCAGAACTTTACACTGACGAGCAGCCTTGTGAATGGCTACAATCGCGCCACCACACGTATCTACTTCGATTTCGGCGATGCCTCCCCCGGCTGGTGGTCTGCCTATCAGCTATGGTACATCGCCTACGGGGCAAAAGATAATTTACCTTTACCGGAAATCTACTACAATGCTGATGCAACCTATGACTGGGAGCCACTGGATATATGGGCCTGTAACAACGAGGGCGGCCCCATCTACTTTAAGGGAGCTATGTCTGAATATGTCTACGGCACCAACTCTCCCGCTCAGGCATTTAGTGCCTTGTACTATGCCGAAGCGTCAAATAGTTGCACCGCAAGAGACTTGTCCGGGATGATTTTCTCAACTGAGATTTTCCACGCATAACAATGCTACATCGGGGTATCCCGTTTGAAATACATGTGCCTGTAGGGGCCGGTTTACCGCGCCGGGCGCCGATTTATCGGCTATTGCACTCATTGCCGATAAATCGGCGCCCGGCGCGGTAAACCGGCCCCTACAGGCGTCCGAAAGAATAAAGATACCATGCAAAAACGTATGTCCACGAAACGCAGGATAAGAAAAAAGACGCCTGGCTCGAAATTGTTGTATTATCTTCAACCCCGGTCGGCGCTGGTTGTCATTGCGATGCTCACCGTCTGCCTGATGCTAGTAGCGCTCGCCGCCAGTCACAGGCAAATTGCGCCTGATACTGCTACAGTAAGTTCACCAGTTCTATCGGCCACTGGCAGGTATACGCCAACGTCTGCGGGTAGTAGTGGGGCTACACAGAGTGTACGACGAACAACGGGCATCTTTTCACTCGACTCCGGCGGCCCTATTCCTGTACCGGCGACCGTTCTTCACCCCAGCAATATAGCGCGTGTTGTGCTGCATAACGAACTCATGTCCATTTATGCAGGTGCCATGACGCGCACTCCCACGATAGGAGTCATTGCTATACTTCAGGAGAATCTCACGACCGGCCAGCAAAGTCTCAATCTCTATCAGACTGCCCAACCCGCCGGGACATTGACTATTCTCGCCATTCAGAACGAGATTCTTACCTTCTCTACATCGGAAGGTCACGGCACGTTTAATCTCGATACCCATCAATTCCATTTCGCATAGCAAAATCGTTGAGTATGAAAAACCGCAATGGCATATACCATTGCGGTTTTTCATACTCAACGATTTTGCTATGCTTTCATGAGCCTGCGCAAAACAGCGAGCAGGATACCCCCATTTTCATAATAAGTTACGTCAATGGGGCTATCCAGGCGAGCAATTGTCTGGAAAGAGAAGGTCGAGCCGTCCTCGCGGGTCACTTTAACGGTTACTTCCTGGCGGGGCTTGAGACCTTGCTCGATGCCCTCGATATCGTAGACCTCTTTGCCAGTCAGACCAAGCGATTCTTTGTTCTCCCCCTGTTTGAACTGGAGCGGCAAAATGCCCATGCCAACAAGGTTGCTGCGGTGAATGCGCTCAAAGCTCTCAGCAATGGCTGCGCGAACTCCGAGCAATAACGGCCCTTTGGCGGCCCAGTCACGCGAACTACCGGAACCATACTCTTTCCCTGCTATAATCAGCAGTGGCACTCCTTCCTGCTGGTAGCGTTCCGAAGCCTCGTAAATGGTAGTTTGCTCGCCATCAGGCAAGTGAACGGTATAGTAGCCTTCCTTATCTGGCGTTAAATGGTTGCGCAAGCGGATATTGCCGAATGTCCCGCGTACCATCACCTCGTGGTTGCCACGACGAGCGCCGTAGGTGTTGAAATCGCGCCTCTCCACACCTTTTTCAAGCAGGTAATGTCCAGCCGGGCTGCCCGGCGAGAAATTTCCGGCGGGTGAGATATGGTCGGTGGTGATAGAGTCGTCGAGCATGGCAAGCACACGCGCCCCGCGAATATCCTTCACCGGCTCTGGCTCTGTAGACATTCCCTGGAAGAACGGCGGCTCCTGGATATAGGTTGAGTTGGGATCCCAGTCAAACAACTCGCCGGAGGAGTCAGCTAGCGAACGCCAGTGTTCATCACCCTCGAAGACCGAGGAATAGTTCTTCGAGAAAACTTCAGGTGTGACCGCTCTGGTTACGACTTCGCGCACCTCTTCCTGTGTGGGCCAGATGTCGCGCAGGTAAACCGGATCGTTATTGCTGTCCACACCAATCGGGTCTTTAGACAGGTCAATATCCACGGTTCCGGCCAGCGCGTAGGCAACAACCAGTGGTGGTGAAGCCAGGAAACTGGCCCGTACCTGCGGGTGGATACGTCCTTCAAAGTTGCGGTTGCCGCTCAAAACAGCCGCGACAACCAGATCGTTGTCCTGTACCGCCTCCGCAACGGGTTCCGGCAATGGGCCGCTATTACCGATGCAATTGTGGACCGCTACCGTACCTGCCACGAAGGCATGTAGATCGTTCACCGCCAGGTCGAACACTGCCCGCTTGCCAACGGACCGACGATCCACCACCTGGAGTGCGAGTGTTGGCAGTGTACCGGCATCCTTCTCTAAGCAGTAGCGTTTTGAAGTCTCTGCATCTGCACGAGAACGTAACGCTGCGAACCAGGAACGTGCGCCAATCTGGTTGAACAGTTCGACAGGCGACGGAAAATCACAGGCATCTCTATGCAATGGCTGGAATTTGCGTGTTGTCGGTTGTGGCAACCGCGAGAAGCGATCATGTCCCTCCATGAGTGCATAGTGAGGGAAGACCACCGGCTCTCTCTCCAGAAGTTCTACCGCCGCCGTCTTGCGTGCGCGTGCGAACGATAGTTTGTAGTTTGCCCTGTGCAATTCCTCCAGACGGTTCGCCATCCACAGGCGTTGCAGGTGAATCTGGTTCACCGAACGCCAGTAAACCACCGCCGCACTCGCTCGCAATGCCTTGTCCATACAATAGCGGAATCCCACGCGCTCGACGAACGAGAGGCCATCTGGAAGCTCCAGCCGCACCTCTATACGAGGAATACCATCCTGCGCAGCCTCATACGTAGAGGCTGCACGCCGCGTTGGATATGTGTAAACATTCGCCCCCTCAGTCTTCACCCCGC
>DATGJV010000479.1:0-4394 GCA_035295005.1 Ktedonobacteraceae bacterium
CAACGCAATGATGCCCTCTCACTGGCAAAAGCCGCGTTGGAATTGGAGAGCGCACGCATGGAACTGCTGCTGGAACGTTTACCATCCGGCGTCATGCTCATATCAGCGAACGACAATAGTATTACCCTCATCAATCATCAAGCTGCCCAACTTCTGCAACGTATGGGACTCCCAATTGAAGTTACTGAAGCAACAAATCATTCCGATAAAGCCAATCGCGATGTCACTAAAATCGCTGTGGAAGATGTTTTCCGTTCATTTACCGTCTATGGCAATTCTGGTACAGTCGTACCTTATGAAGAGCAACCGATGTTTCTCGCGCTACACGACGGAAGGGCGAGTGAAGCGGAATTGCATTTCACCGCGCCAGACGGGCAGTCGCTCTACCTGCTCATAAGCGCGGCGGCACTCCGTGATACCGATGGCAATATTACAAGCGCCGTGCTAGTCTTACACGAAATCACCCGGCTCAAAACGCTTGAGCGAGCGCGAGAAGACTTCTTTACTACGATGGCCCACGAATTAAAAACGCCGCTTGCCAACATTCGCGCCCACTTGAGCGCCTTGCAAGCGAACGATTACCAGTGGTCAGCAGAACAACAACACGATTTCTTGCAAACCGCCGATGAACAGGTTGAGCGGCTTGTACGCATGATTAACCACTTTCTCGATGCCTCACGAGTTGAGGCAGGTGCATTGCGCCTTGAGCTTGAACCAATTCTTCTGCCGGAATTGATGGAAGACCTGCAAGAACGCCTGGAAGCATTGATTACCACCTCCAACCGGCGTCTAGAGATATCGCTGGCACCGCACCTGCCCGCGGTGCAGGGAGATTATGAACTCATCATGAGTGTTCTCGTGAACCTGTTGAGCAATGCCTTTCGTTACGCACCCGAAGGGGATGCTGTGCGTCTTGAGGTTGAAGCGATATCTAACAACGCACATGCGCAACCAGCAAGTGTCGAATTGCGGGTCATTGACCGTGGGCCAGGGCTAAGTTTAGAACAACAGGCAGCATTATTTACCCGCTTCAGTACTTTTGCCGCCCTGCGCCGCCCGGAGATGGATAGCCCTGGTCAACCCGAGGCTGTCAGGCGAAAAACGAATACCCGGTGGAGTTCCGCCTCCGGCCTGGGGCTTTACATCAGTCAGGGCATTGTCGAGGCCCATGGCAGTACCCTTACATTGAAAAGTAGCCCTGGAAAGGGCGCAACATTTAGCTTTACCCTTGCCGTCGCCAGTTTAATTCCCAGTAATGGATACTAAGAGTACGAGGAGCATACAATGACTACGACTGACAAAAAAGTTCGCATTCTTTGTGTTGAAGATGATTCCCAGATGCGTACTTTCCTGCTGGCCCAGTTAAAAGCGCGTGGATTTCAAGTACAGGCGGTACGCGACGGGGCGCAGGCCGTTGATGCAGCAGCGATATTCCAACCGCAACTCGTTTTGCTCGATCTATCGTTGCCATCATTAGATGGGCTTACTTTTCTACGCCGTCTGCGCGAATGGAGTGGAGCGCCCGTCATCGTCCTTTCTGCCCACGATGAAGAGCCAGTCAAGATCAAAGCCCTCGACCTCGGTGCGGACGATTATCTAACCAAACCGTTTAGCCTGAACGAATTGTTAGCCCGCGTTCGTGTCGCTCTTCGCCGCGCTGACGAAACGGCCCGATTACGTAACAATTCTAACAATAGCGACATTCAACGCCCTATGTATCGCAGTGGTGGAGAGAAAGGGCTGGTGGTTGATTTTGCTCACCGCAGCGTGAGTTCCGGTGGACAGGAAGTTCATCTTACCCCTATAGAATACGACCTGCTCTGTGAACTCACACGCAATGCCGGCAAAGTGCTAACACACAAAGAACTTTTGCAAAGGGTCTGGGGGCCAGATTATAGTGGCGAAAATACCTACTTGCGCACCTTCGTCCGCCATCTGCGCCGCAAATTGGAGCCAGACCCGGCCCAACCACGTTTTCTGTTGAATGAACCCGGCGTTGGCTATTTCGTCTCGCCACCCGATCCTTCCCATTAAATGGAAGACCGTTGCCCTATCTTCACAGCATTTTCACAATATCCACGGCATCTTCACGTGAATATCACCGCCTGTCGTGTATACTTGCACAAAGAGAAAGATGCTTTCTCGACGTCGCATCGGCGGCGATATCGCAGCAGCAATGATTACAGAGCGTAGGAGCAAGTAGCCCTCATGCAAGAAAAAGACGCTGCGACCCCAAGGCCGGTGAACGGCACAATGAGTTTGTTGAACGGGGCGTCTTCGCAGACACAAGCTTTTGCCTATTCAACGCACATGGCGTTTGAAGCCGCAAAGCAACAACCTAGAGTACTGGTCGTCGAAGACGATGCATCCCTCGCTCATCTGGAAGCCGATTATTTAACCGCACATGGCTATGCGGTAATGATAGCGATCAACGGCGAGCTAGCTGTCGCGGCCCTCAGCCAATCAATTCCTGATCTTGTAGTGCTTGACCTTGAACTCCCAGGTACGCTGAATGGCTGGGATGTTTTACAGGTACTGCGGCAACAAGCCACTATTCCTGTACTCCTGACCACCAGCGCGGAAACAACGATGCGCAAACACCGGCGTACCGGCGGCGAGACTAAATTGACACTGGATCATTTACCGAAACCCTATCCAATGCAGGCATTACTCAAACGCATTGAGCGCATGTTAAAGATAGAACCTCAGTAACCGCTTTCAGTGAAAAAGGAGGCTCATATGGAACACAGAGAAGATCGTGAAATTTTACGCCGGGGGGGATTCGCGGAGGGGGAAATGAACAAGTTGACCATTTTGCGCCGCGAGCGCCTCGAGAAGGCTCGCCTCGATGCAATCGCTGAGAATCGTCGTCTAGAATTTGTACGTTGGCTCGTCGCTATTGGCAAAATCACCGATCAAATCGCGTAAGTATTTCCTACGCCAGGAATTTTATAAGAATTATCAAAGGGGTAGCGGTTCAGAGTGACCCACGTGTGGATACTGAACCGCCACCTTTTCTTTAACCTGGCTCTTTCTTCTCGTTTCTCACCACCAGGTTATCCAGATTATCAAACGTTTCAGCTTCGGGCTGCTCTTTTTTTTGCAATTCAGCTTGAGATAACTGTGTCACTCTGGCAAGGAGGCGTGCAATCAGCACCGGGGGTGGCTCTACCATCTCCAATTTTCCAAAAAGCTGATCAATGTCGTCTTCAGGTAAATTATCGTTGGACACATCGGATGAAGAATTAGGACGTTTTGGCGGTTGCATGCCTGCTTCCTCTCGTTGCTTACGCATTATCTCTGCTATTATTATACACTACGAACGAGAGAAAGAGACGGTTTCACTTTTGTATAAGATGAATGGGGCGGTTAACTCACAACGTTATAGCAAGCAAAAAAACCTTATACCGCTATGAGCGATACAAGGAATTGGCACAAAAGGCTAAAGCGGTATGTACCTGTACAGAATGTATTCAACATAAACAATCTGTACAGATACTATTCGAAGTGATGATGTTGGAGCAGCCAAATATCTCTGTATTCGGCTGACGGTGCTTCGCGGTTGTCCGCGGTGGGCGCCTGGCAACCGGCCCTCAATCACTTCTTACATGGTAATACGACAACTCTTTCAAATTGGATCATTAAATTTAGGGGAAAATAAAAAATTGGGCGAATCTTTTAGATATTCGAATGTGATTGCGCCCCATCAACAGGAATACATGCTCCGCTGATAAGAGAAGCAAGGGGGGAGGCCAGAAAAGCTACCACGATGGCAATTTCTTCTGGTGTACCAAACCGTCCAAGTGGCAATTCACTCTTCACAAATGCCGCGATCCGTTCAGGGTCGGCCTGCTTGCGCCTGTCCCATGAACTGCCAGGGAAAAGGAGAGAACCCGGAGCAATGCTATTAACCAGAATATTATTGGGCGCAAACTGGCGTGCCAGCGATTTTGTCAAACTGATTGAAGCAGCTTTGAGCGCATTATACGCTGTTCTACCACCCGTCTCACGCCCAAAAATGGACGAAATAGCGATAATACGTCCCCCTCCCTGCTGACTCATGACGGGCGCAACCAGCTTCGCCAGGCGACTCAGCGCCAGCACATTGAGGGCCAGCGCATCCTGCCAATCTTCATCGCTGGTATCAAAAATATTCTGCCCTTTTGCGCCACCCGCGTTATGCACGAGAATATCAATACGCCCAAATTGCTGCATTGTCTCCTGCACCACAATCTCAATATCCTGGGCAATCATCAGGTCAGCCACAATTGGCAGCACTTCGATACCCTTACTCCATAGTTCCGCCGCAGTCTCTTCAAGCGTCTTACGTCCCCGTGCGACAAGAGCAAGTCGGCAGCCTTCACTCGCCAATGCGAAAACTATTGCCTTACCTA
>DATGJV010000480.1:0-5243 GCA_035295005.1 Ktedonobacteraceae bacterium
CTTTAGCGGTGTCAGGAATAACGATGCCGCTTTTGGTGACTTCTTCTTTAGCCGCAGGCTTCACGACCACACGGTCGCCAACCGGACGAATTTTTGCCACGATTCATACTCCCTTTCGTAATGTACAAATTCAACAGGTTATACCGTCCTCACATTGTGAGAGGTCCCGGTACAAGAAATGAGGTTTCACTATCCAGCATCATCAATCAGGATATTTGTAGTGTATAACCCCTGAAATAGTGACTGATCGGTATTGCGAATAATCACAGTTGCAAGGACCACCGGCAGCACAACCCGTACAGCAGTACGTTTTGCCCTGCACAATTGTAGGAAGCCACAAGATATCTATATCGCAATTCGCGCAACGTGGGTATTGTTGCGACGAATACGGCAAATTATGGGCCTTCTCGCTATTCTGTTGTTCCAGAGAATTGCCCTCTGCGTATCTATCTTGCATATTCGACTTTCCCACATGTCTCCACTGTTATCCAGTGTACCGATTCAATTTCTGTGCCTATTGTGCCATATCGCGTGTTAGAACTGCGTATGAGAAGTGTTAGAGATGTGTTAGAATTTCCATGATATAATGTGTCAGAAACAGTAAAGAGGGAACGCCATGCCATATATTTCTACTGTGAACGATACGACTTACCGTATCGAAACTGGCGAACAAACTGCTCAGCGTGAAGTAACCATTGATGGTAAGGCTATCACCATTGATTGGCGTATGATTGCCCCGCTCGCAGCCGACGCGAAAGGCCAGGTGAGCGCAGGTGGACACTATAGTCTCATTATCAATGGAACATCCTACGATATCTTCGCTCGCCGCATTATCAAACCTGATGAGGACAGCAGCCAGACCTACGAAGTTACGCTCGCGGAGCAACGCTTCACCGTCACCGTTGAGGATGAACGCGAAAAGGCGCTCTCAAGTTCTGTCAACGCTGCACGCGAAGGCAGTGAGGCACGAGTACGCGCCCCTATGCCGGGACTGGTCATCAACGTTCCCCTGGAGGTAGGAGCAACCGTAGAGCGAGGGCAAACGGTCGTCGTACTTGAAGCGATGAAGATGGAAAACGATCTCGCAACGCCATTAGCTGGTACGATCACCGCCATTCGCGTCAACAAAGGCCAGACCGTGAACCAGGGCGATGTTTTAGTAGTAGTTGAAGGGGAATAAAGTAACAGACAGAGTGTACAACAGCCAGCCCCTTGCTGGCTGGCTGTTGTACACTCTGTCTACTATTTCATGCTTTTGTCTTTATTGCCCTTTTTCGATGCTTCCGTTCTGTGCAAAACAAAGACCGTACATAGCCCGATGAGGATAACGATGCCTCCAAGTATAAGGGGAACGAAGCTATTATGCCCAAAAAGCTGCAACCCGTCCGTCAACTGCACGATGACACCTGCAGCGAGAAGAGTCAGGGCAACACCCATCGCAGTTTTTGAGTCACTGTATTTTATTTTCATGGTTTTACTTGCGTTCCTCTACCCGCATATTCTTGTTTTTACTTGACCGCTCAACAGCATGTGTTGAAATTTAACATTCGGATGACACATTAATAAATATACCTTAGTACGGCCTCAGTATACTGTAAATGAGGGCTTTTCGCAATAGCTTTCATAAAGGTTCAGGATATCCTGCTCCTCTCCACCGACTTAACTCATATGCTATAATCACAGTAAATGAAGGAAGGGAGATAGTGTATGGAGCATACAGAGCAAACAAAACGTACACACAGGCATGTCAGCAAAAATGTTGAAGAGTGGCGCGAAACCACGGCTCGTAAGGCGAAAGAAAAAACCTCGGAACGACGGAAAACGTTCGTAACCAGTTCACATATCGAAGTTCCAGACCTGTCTACCGAAGAAGACTTACACGATTTCGACGCGCATAGCCAGTTAGGCTACCCCGGCGAATATCCCTATACTCGCGGCATCCATCCTGATATGTATCGCTCACGACTGTGGACGATGCGCCAGTACGCGGGTTTCGCCTCGGCGGAGGAGTCGAATAAACGTTACCACTTCTTGCTTTCGCAGGGTACAACTGGCCTCTCCGTTGCCTTCGACCTGCCTACACAAATGGGCTATGATGCCGATCATCCCATTGCGGAAGGTGAAGTCGGCAAAGTAGGCGTCTCTATCTCCAGTCTGGAAGATATGGAAATATTGCTGCACGGTCTGCCCCTGGAGCGTATCAGCACCTCAATGACGATCAACGCCACGGCAAGTATTCTGCTGGCCCTCTACATCGCCGTCGCCAAAAAGCAGGGGGCGGATGTACGCAAGTTAGCAGGAACGGTACAGAACGATATATTGAAAGAGTATGTTGCTCGTGGCACCTATATTTATCCGCCAGAACATTCGATGCGTATTGTCACGGATATGTTCCGCTTTTGTGCTGAGAACCTGCCCCGCTGGAATCCCATCAGTATCAGCGGCTACCACATGCGCGAAGCGGGCTCAACCGCGGCCCAGGAAATTGCTTTTACGCTCTCCAATGCCATCGGCTATGTCCAGGCCGCCGTGGATGCCGGTCTGAATATTGATACGTTCGCGGGCCACCTCTCCTTCTTTTTCAATAGCCACAATAACCTGTTCGAGGAAGTTGCCAAGTTTCGCGCAGCCCGCCGCATGTGGGCGCACATCATGAGTGAACGCTTTCACGCACAGGACCCACGTTCGCTCATGCTGCGTTTCCATACACAAACCGCAGGTTCCACATTGACGGCACAGCAGCCCGATAACAACATTGTGCGCACCGCCTATCAGGCGCTGGCTGCTGTGCTTGGCGGCACGCAATCGCTGCATACCAACTCGAAGGATGAGGCGCTTTCACTGCCAACCGAGGATTCTGCACGAGTTGCACTGCGCACACAACAAATACTGGCCTACGAGACAGGCGTCGCTGATATCGTTGATCCGCTTGCCGGTTCCTATTATGTCGAGTCGCTGACGAACGAGATAGAACACCAGGCATGGCAGTATATAGAACGTATTGACGCGCTCGGCGGCAGCGTCCGTGCCATCGAGCGTGGGTTTATGCAGGCAGAGATTGAACAGGCATCCTACAGCTATCAGCAGGAATTGGATGAGCAGCGAGCCATCGTGGTAGGAGTAAATCGTTTCGTGCAAGAAAACGAGGCCCGCCCGGAATTGTTGCGTATGGACCCAGAAATTGGCAGACGACAGGCAGCAAAGTTGGCTGACCTGCGCCAACGACGCGATAATCAACAGGTTCAGCAAGCATTAGCAGCGTTGGAACGCTGCGCATCAGGCAAAGAGAACCTGTTGCCATATATTATTGGCGCGGTTGAAGCATATGCGACGCTGGGCGAGATCAGCGATGCAATGCGCCGCGTCTTTGGTGAACAACGAGAATTTCGTAGTGCAGAGTAGAGATAAAGAAGATTTATGAGACAGGTACGTCCAGAAGATAGATACGAACCAGACGAGCTACACAACATAAACGACATACATCCGGCCCGTGATGCTGAGCGCAGCCAACATCCCTTCGATCAGGAACGGGCGATATTCCATAGTACGGAGGAAGCTCCCATTGGAGTCTTCGATTCAGGCGCAGGTGGGCTGACCATCCTTGCAGACTTGCGACGAGAACTGCCCGATGAACATTACATCTACTTTGGCGATACTGCCAATGTTCCCTACGGCACACGCAGCGATGCTGAGATTACCGCATTGACGCTGAAAGGATGCAAATTCCTGATTGATTCAGGAGTAAAACTCATTGTCGTTGCCTGCAATACAGCCTCTCAAGCCGCTTTGAATACATTACGTGCTACATTTGCCGTCCCGTTCATCGGCGTCGTACCGGCTGTCAAACCGGCGGCGCGGGCAACACGCAAAGGGCGTATCGGCGTTGCCGCCACCAATCAAGCGGCGAAAGCTATGTATCTGAAACAACTGATTGATGAGTTCGCGGGCGGTATTCAAGTATTCGCCGTTGGTTGTCCAGAATTAGTTACGCTGGTCGAGCAAGGGGAGTTCGATGGCCCAGTTGTTGAGGAAACTGTGAGGCAGGCTCTCCAGCCGTTACTTGCGCAAGATGTGGATGTCATCGTACTCGGCTGCACGCATTTTCCCGCCCTCCGACCCGTGATCGAGCGTATCACGAACCATCAGGTACAAATCATTGATAGTGGAACAGCTATAGCACATCGCACGCGTGCTGTTCTTGACGCGGAATCTCACATGCGTTACGGCAAGGACAACGCGACAGCCGGGACATTGCACGTCTTTTGTAGTGGTGACGCCGGGGCATTTAGCCGCGTTGCCAGCTCATTGTTAGGCTATCCAGTTGTCGCATATCACGTAAACCTGTAAGGAGCAGTATGTCGGAACATAGCATTATTGATGCCACCGAACATGCAATTGTCGAAGTACCGGTTATCAAGCCATTGCGTGTCCGTTGCGCACGCTACATATCAAATATCCTGGCACCCTCGACAATCTCGTTGCCATTCGTTCTGTTAGTGTCCCTGTACCATTCACATAGCACAACGTCAGCACTCTTGTTTGCCTGTCTAACACTCTTTTTCCTGACACCTGGGCCGATGGTCTACATTCTTATCGGAGTGCGTAAGGGTTGGCTCTCAGACGTAGATGTCAGTCGGCGCACTGAGCGAGCCGGGCCATTCCTCTTTGGCATTGCCTCGGTCGCGCTCGGCCTCATTCTTCTGCGTGATGTCAACGCGCCCAAAAATCTCGAAACGCTCTTGCTCATCACAACCATTAGCGGCGTAATTATGCTGATTGTGACTCTGTGGTGGAAAATCAGCATCCATGCCTCCTCAATGGCAGGTGCCGCGACTATGCTTACCGCTCTTTATGGGGCTGCCATGCTTCCCACATTTCTGCTACTCATACTGGTAAGCTGGTCTCGCGTCGTATTGCGCCGCCACACAACGGCGCAGGTCATCGCCGGTTCATTGCTCAGTATCGTTCTTTCGGCCTCCATTATTATGCTGCGTGGCGTGTAAATGTTCGAGTTTATCTTAACAATGTACGAGAGACAACATATGCGGTACAATAGAGATACAAGACGTGCTAACTCAAGGAGTATTTTCCTATGATAGCTCAACCACAACATCTCAAGATGAGTGTCGCAGCTTATTTTGCGCTTGATGATGAAAGCAGAGGTGTGCGATACGAATATATTGACGGCTATGCCTATATGCTTGCCGGAGGAACTCCAGCGCATGCACTTATGGCCGCTAATC
>DATGJV010000481.1:0-15204 GCA_035295005.1 Ktedonobacteraceae bacterium
AGGACGGGTTTGACGATTAGCACGTCGAGTATCTCATCAATATAGTACTTGTGCAGCACCAGCTGGTAGAGCGGATTATCGTTTTCTTTGTACGAGAAGCCCTTGCCGTACAGTAGCCACGCCCCCAGTATACCGAGCAGACCAAGCAGGACACTCAAACCCGTAGAAATCCACTGCACGGAGAGCGACGGCTCTGGCGCTATAGCGAGGACTGGGGCCAGGAAGCTCGTAAAGGGTTGCCAGCTGCTTGCTCCAAACAAACTGAATGAGCCAACCAGCCCACCGATGACCGAGAGAACAGCAAGAATGATGAGTGGTATCGTCATCACAGGAGAAACTTCTCGCAAACGGTTGTAGCCCACTTTCTGCTCGTGATATGGTAGACCCGCTCCTCCATTCTGTCCCTCTGTCCCTTCCTCTTCCGAGTCGTGGCTAACCTGAGTACCGCCGCGATACGTCCCGGCGAAAATGCCGAAGACGAGGCGGAACATGTAGAATGCAGTCAGACCGGCGGTGATGATGCCGATAAACCACAGGAAATAGAGCAGCGAGCGGTGCGTCACTGATGCCTGATAGAGTAGCGTGCTGAGAATTTCGTCTTTACTCCAGAAACCGGCGAACGGAGGAATACCGCTAATTGCCAGCGCGGCGATCAGGAATGTCCAGAACGTGACAGGCAATTTCTTGCGCAGTCCGCCCATCGCACGCATATCTTGCTCACCCGCCAGCGCATAGATAACCGCGCCCGCGCCCATAAAGAGCAGCGCCTTGAAGTAGGCGTGTGTGGTGAGGTGAAAAATACCGGCTGAATAGTTGCTGACGCCCTCGCTCATGAACATGTAACCAAGCTGGCTGATGGTCGAGTAGGCCAGCACGCGCTTGATATCAAGCTGGAACAGGGCGATGCTGGCAGCGAAAATGGCGGTGAGACCACCAATCGCGGCAATAACGTTCAGTGCCTGTGGTGCCAGTTCAAACAGTGGGTGGGCGCGAGCGACGAGATAGACGCCAGCAGTTACCATTGTGGCTGCGTGGATGAGGGCGCTGACAGGCGTTGGGCCTTCCATCGCGTCGGGCAACCACAAATACAGAGGCAACTGCGCCGACTTCGCCGCGCAGGCAACAAAGAGCAATAGCGCAATGACGGTGGGTAGCAGATGTCCCCGCGTCGCTGTATCAAGCAGGTTAAAGACGCCTATGGTCCCGTTGCTCGTGTTGTTATAGAAGTTCAGTGCCGTGTACTGCCTGAAAATAAGGAAAATGGCGATCATCAATCCGAAATCACCGATAACGTTGATGACTATAGCTTTTCGCGCTGCCTCGACGGCAGAACGTTTCCGGTACCAGAAACCAATCAGCAGGAATGACGCCAGGCCGACCAGTCCCCAGCCAACCAGCAGGAAGAGAAAGTTGTCGGCGCTTACCAGCAACACCATCGCGAAAATAAAAAAGTTGAGGAAGGAAAAGAAACGCCAGAAGCCATCATCGCCCTTCATATACCCGGCGGAATAGATATGAATGAGCAGACCTACGCCAGTAACCACCAGCAGCATAATGCCTGAAAGCTGGTCAAAGAGCAAGCCGAAGCTCAACTGGAAATCGCCGGAGACGACCCAGGTATAGAGTATCTGGTCGCTGTTGCGGCTGTTAACGGGTGTGCCGAGCATTGAAAGAAAGCTGATTGCTGCGCATAGAAAAGCCAGGCCGCATGCTCCCCACGCCACGGTTAAAATAGCGGTGCGCGACATGACCCGCCCGGTTAGGCCCAGGATAATGAAGCCTAATAGGGGGAAAAGCAGCACCCATCCAGTAAGATTTATCATAAGTGTTAGCCTCGTAATACGTTCATGTCGTCAACATCAATATCGCGACGACGGCGGAAAATGGAGACGATGATAGCCAGCCCCACGACTACCTCCGCGGCGGCGACGGTCAACACGAGAAAGACAAACATCTGCCCATCCGCCGAATCAAGAAAGCTGGAGAAGGCGATAAACGAGAGATTGACGGCATTGAGCATCAATTCAATTGACATAAAAATAACGAGCGGATTGCGGCGTGCCAGTACGCCGACAACACCAACCGTAAAAATAATGGCGCTCACAATCAAATACGCTGATAATGGCATGTATCCGTTCCCTCCTATTCTCTTATTCCGACCTGCCACGCCGCTCTCGCGTCTAACTCCGTTCAGCAGGTCGGAAAGGAGTTACGCCTTTCGACCCAGAACTAACGCGCCCAGGATTGCCACGACAATCAACAGGCTCGTAACCTCGAACGGGAAAGCGAAGCCGTGAAAGAGCGCAAGCCCGAATGCTTCAATGTTACCCTTTGTATTGACCATATGCGAGAGGCTATTGATTCCGGTAGCTTTGATGCCAGTCTCATTGATAGGCGTTCCCGTGAAGAGCAAATAGCTGAGTGCGCCGACCAGCCCGATACCGAGGATACCGGCGACCCAGCGTTGCCACGGTAGCCTGTCGCCCAGTTCGGTGTCGCTGGCCTCACTGGCAAGCATCGTTACCACGAAGAGAAACAGTACCATAATCGCGCCCGCGTAAATCAGTATTTGCACGATAGCGATGAACATTGCCCCCAGTTGCAGGTAGAAGAGCGCGAGAAAGAGCAACGTCAGTATCAAACTCAGGGCGCTATGCACGGCGTTGCGAAAGGTGATGACGCCGATAGCAGAGGCGATACTGGCGATTGCCAGGACAAAAAAAGAGACCTGTACTGCTGTCATGGCAATTGCTCCTTCCGGCTCTGGAGCGTGCGCCTATCCTCATCCTGTTCCTCGTCGGTAAGTAACATCGGCTCCTTTGTAGGAAGGTTGCCGAGACCAACGGCAGCGGAACTGGCCTGTGAGCCATCGAAGACGCCAGACTCTTGCGGAACCGGTTGGACAGCATCCGGTGGTGGCGGTTCCGTCCATACCGTATTGGAGCCAATTGTAGCCTGTCCCTTTGGTTCGAGCAACTGCTCCTTGTGGTAAACCAGGTCCTCCGGGTAATACGCAGCTAGCTTATACGTGTTTTCCAGCGTAATGGCTCCTGTTGGACAGGCCGCCTGGCAGTAGCCACAGAAAATACAGCGCAGCATGTTCACATCAAAGACCTTCGCGTAACGCTCACCCGGCGAGACGCGGTTCTCCTCTGTATTCTCTTCCGCCTCAATGTATATAGCATCGGCGGGACATGCTCCTGCGCAGAGGTAGCAACCCACGCATCGCTCCAACTCATTGTCATAGCGGTGCAAGACATGGCGTCCTCGGAAACGCGGCGGCAGTTCGCGCTCCTCTTCCGGGTAAGAAACAGTGGTTGGCTTCTTCCCCATATTCTTCAGGGTAGTCGCCATCCCCTTTATGATATCGAATGACATGTTGTCTATGCTCCTATGGATAAAAACTATCTATCCCACGAATTTCGTTCGTCATTAATGTATTGTGCTACATCAATGCCTTCCCATATCTCTTTGCCAAGGCCTTCCAATTCCGTGATACTGTGTGCAGGTTTGGCATGAACTTTATGGCGGGCAACGGATATTAAATCTTCTATCAATTGCAGTTGCTCTTCCACGGGAAGTTCTCGTGCCATTTGCAGCACTGTGAGATAGGCATCGCCTGGCATTGATTTATCCTCTGCTTTTTATGTTATTGTCTTATGGACCTTTTTTTAGGTCATCCAATAAGAGAATTTTCAAGTTAGGCAGAGACGGAAGTTGCTTATCATTAGTAAGAAAAAAAGAGGCTTTCTCAACGATTGCTGTAGCCATCTGGATAGAGTCAGGTGTACGTATGTTGTTTGTGGCTCTCAGGCGTGCAGCCTCTTCAGCAATACGTTGAGAAAGCGAAACAGTTTTCAGACCCCTCGTTTTAAACAAAAGGTCCCGATAAGTCTGAATCAAATCCGTATCATTATTTCGTATAGGATGGATAAGAACTTCTACCACTGAGACCATTGATGTGACAACTGTAAATTCATTATGTCGCACTGCCTCAAAGAAAGGTTTGACCACTGATTTGTAGTCTGTATTTGCTTCTGTTAAGTAAATTAATGGTGATGTATCTAAACCTATCTTGTATCCCTTTAGCAAATCTATCCATCCCATGAATTCCGCTCCTCATTGATATATTTTTCTACATCAACTCCTTTCCATGCGTCTTTAGCGACACCCCAGAATTCCATAATGTCGTGCAATTCCTGCTCTTTTTCGTCGCTTCTGGTAATTGCTGTTAAGTCCTTTAAGAGACGTTGTTGCTCCTCAGATGAAAGTTGTTGGAAACGGTGAAGTATTTCCTGATATGCGTAAGTTGACATGTCGCTTTCTCCTTTTGTTATCCTGCCAGTTTGAGATTCGTTCCATTATACACCCTGCGCCTTCACGGTAGTATCCTTCACAACTGGCTTTTGCTCCACAACCTGAGCTTGCCCGTCGAGTGGCTCGAATTTTGCCAGGCGCACTGACGAGGGGAGCGTGGCTGCTTGAGTGGATTGCGCTCGCGTCTCGCCCTGGGCTGCTTCGGTGCGGCGGTTGATGTAAAGCAGCATGGCGACGACGACGGCGAGGCCGATGATGCCGCTCACCCACCACGGCCAGTTGAGAGCAACGACGGTCGCGGTAATGACCACGTTGAGGACTGCCAGCGGCAAGAGCAATTGCCAGCCGAGGCGCATCAGGCGGTCGTAGCGGATGCGCGGCAGCGTGGCGCGGAGCCAGATGAACAGGAACAGGAAAAAGGCCACTTTGATTAAGAATATGATGATGGACAGACCGGGGATATTCTCCAGGCCAAAGCCAAAGAAGCTCCAGCCGCCGAAGAAGAGCGTCGCGGCGACGGCGCTGACGGTTATCATATTGATGTATTCCGCCATCTGGTAAAGGCTCCAGCGCAGACCGCTATACTCGGTCAGATAACCGGCGGTCAACTCCTGCTCGGCCTCTGGCAGGTCGAAAGGAGCACGGTTGACCTCGGCGACACCAGCGATGATGTAAATGACGAAGCCGAGCGGTTGCGCGAACACAAACCAGATGTGTTGATCCAGTTGCGCATGGACAATGCCAACCATGCTGAGCGTACCAGCCCACATGAGAGTGCCGCTCAAAGCAAGTCCCAGGCTCGTTTCATAAGAGACCATCTGTGCCGCGCTACGCAGGGAACCAAGCAGCGAATAACGATTGCCGGAAGCCCAGCCGCCCAGTACGATGCCATAGACCGCCAGCGACGAGATCGAGAGTATCCAGAGCAGACCAACGTTGATGTCGCCGATGATGGGGTCCCAGATGCCTGGCTTGCCACTGATCCAGCTATTGCCAATGGGGACGACGGCGAAGGCACAGAGCGCGACTACCACAGAAATGATGGGCGCGATCAGGTAAATCGCCTTTTTCGCTTGCGTTGGCACAATCTGCTCTTTAAAAGCCATCTTTACAGCGTCGGCGACCGGCTGGAACATGCCGAACGGGCCAGCACGATTCGGTCCGATGCGGCCCTGAATTTTTGCTACCACGCGACGCTCGATCAGCGTCATGTAGGCAAAGGCGGTGAGCAAGGCGAAAATGACAACCGCGCTTTTGATGATATCGGCGATAATTTCTATCAAGCTAGGCACGGGCCACCTCCTGTTCCTGAGTACGCACTCCCTGTTTGCCCAGGGTATCCCAATCTAGCCCGCTATAAAACGGATTGTCGGCGGCAATTTCCAACAGGATATCCTCCGGCCCTGAGTAGCTCCACTTGTGACCCAGGCTTTGTGCCATATTAACCAGTATTTCCCAGTCGGCCCGTGCGCCGGGGAGCGGACGCAAAGCGCGACGAATGGCCTGAACGTGGTGGTCAACGTTGGTCATGCTGCCTTCTTTTTCCGCGAAGGTAACAGCCGGTAACACAACATCGGCCTGTTGCGCCGTTTCCGTCAGGATGATATCCTGCACAATCAAGAACTCGATGCTTGACGGTAATTGCTTTTGCTCTAAGTTGCGAGCGGGATTAGCGCCCATCACGTATAGCGCATGAATATCCGGGCTGCTCAATATCTCATTATAAGCCATGCCGGTTTCTTTCGCCGTTTTGTAGCCGGGAAGCGCATCGGGCAATACGCCCATGTCGCGTGCGCCCAGCGAGTTGGCGTCCTCGAAAAGCGGACCAACACCCGCGCCAGCATGTCCGATATTGCCAGTGATAGCTGCTAAAGCTTGCAGGTCGGCGGCGAGGTCTGAACAGCCGGGGGCCAGCGTTGCCATCTCGTCATAGATAATAATCGCGCCGTTTGATTCGGCAATTTCATGCGCCAGTGAGCGTAATTGGGCGGTAACTTCACTACCGAAAGCCTCTTCGTGACCTCGAATAGTGGCATCCTCGCTCACCATGCGCATCCTGAGTTCTTCGACAGGATTTTTCATCGTTTCCTGACGCATGACGCTGCTCAGCAGCACTTTCGCCGCCGCTCCTGCACCGTTCTGTGGAATGGAAATTTTTTCGACGGCGAAACGGTCAAGCTCGGTCTCACCCTCGTTGACGATATAGATTTTCGCGCCCGCCTTCATGGCTTTTTTGATGCGCAGGTTTAAGATGGGCTGGCGCTGGTAAGGGTCAGAGGCGACCAGTACGATGTGCGACGCCTTCTCAATTTCGGCAATGCTACTGGTCATCATCCAGGGCCTGCCGGTGAGAGTATCGCGTGGGCCGGGGAAGGAGCCGTGGTGGTGGTCAATATGCGGCGTGCCAATAACGTCACGCAGCAGTTTCTGGAAGAGGTACGCCTCTTCGTTGGTGGTGCGGGTTGAACCAATGCCGCCGACAGATTGCGCTCCATGCTTTTTAATAATTTCGCCCAGCCGTGAGGAGATATGGAAGAAAGCCTCGTCCCATGTCGCGGGTTGCAGTTTGCCGCCGCGACGAATAAGCGGTGTGCGCAAGCGTTGCGGGCTGTTGACGAACTCGAAGTCCCAGCGACCCCGGTCGCAGAGCCAGCCGTCGTCAATCTCGTCGTTCTCTCGCGACATCAGGCGCATGATTTTGTCCACGCGAACATCAATACGTGCATTGCAGCCGACGCTACAGTTATTGCAGACGCTCGGAATGTGTTTTAATTCCCACGGTCGCGCCTTGAAACGGTAGGACGCGGCGGTCAACGCACCGACGGGACACATCTCAACGGTATTGCCGGAGAAAATCGAGTCGAAGGTGTGATCGGGGGCCGTGCCGACCTCCATCTTATAGCCTCGTGAAATCATCACAAGGCCGTTATCCATAGAAATTTCGGAACTGAAGCGCGTGCAGCGTTGACATAAAATACAACGTTCGCGGTCAAGCAACACATTGTCACTGACGGGTATCGGCTTGTTGAAATGGCGCTTGTACAAATCGAAGCGCGTGCCGCCAGGACCGTGTCGCAGTGTGAAATCTTGCAAATCGCATTCACCGCCCTTATCGCAGATGGGGCAATCGAGCGGGTGACTGATGAGCAAGAATTCCAGTATGCCCTTACGCGCCTTCAGCACCTTATCTGTCTTTGTATGGATGATCATACCCTCGCTAACCGGCGTGGTGCAGGCCGTTTGTGGTGGTTTGGGCATCTTCTCGATTTCGACAAAGCACATGCGACAGGCACCCAGTGGCGGCATTTTGGGATGGTAGCAGTAAATAGGAATTTCTAGCCCCATCTGTTTTGCCGCTGCCCAGACCGTTGTGCCGGGAGGAACTGCGACAGGAATGTCGTCAATGGTCAGGTGTACGAGTTCGTCTTTTTTCTCTTCTGGCATATATTTTACCGTCTATGGGTGAACTGAACGACGATCAATAGTGTTTATAGCTGTTTGCCGGGTGCGCCTGCATGCAGGGATTGTGCGCCGATTAACATGGATTCTTCGTCGTGTGCATGGCTGTTGTGACCGACCATGCAATGTCCGTGGATAACATGGTATTCGTATTCCTCGCGGAACAATTTAATGCTGCTGGTGATACTGCTGGTGGCGGCGTCACCAAGCGGGCAGAATGCTTTGCCAGCGATGTTGTCGCAGATATCCATCAGCAGGTCTATATCTTTCTGTTTGCCGTGACCATGCTCAAGGCGTTCCAGGATTTCGGTGAGCCAGTACGTTCCTTCGCGACAGGGAGTGCATTTGCCGCACGACTCGTCGCGGTAGAACTCGGTCATGCGCAGTACAGCGCCAACGATGCAGGTATCCTCGTTAATGGCAACAACGCCGCCGGAGCCGAGCATTGAACCGACTGCCGCGATGGCCTCAAAATCGAGCGGCGTATCCACTTTATCCGCGCCGAGTAAGAAGGTTGACGAGCCGCCAGGAATGATGGCTTTCAGTGCTTTATCGTCGAGCATGCCGCCGCCGTACTGTTTATCGTAAATGAGCGTGCGGATGGGCGTTCCCAACGGCAATTCGTAGTTGCCGGGTCGGTTGACCTGTCCGCTCAGGCAGAAGACGCGAGTACCCTTGCTTTTCTCCGTGCCGAAGGAGGAGTACCACTCGGCCCCATTTTTGACAATTGCGGGAATGGTAGAAAGCGTCTCGCAGTTGTTGATGACGGTTGGGCCGCCATAGAGGCCGATAACGGCGGGAAATGGCGGTTTCAGGCGCGGATAGCCACGTCTTCCTTCCAGCGATTCCATCAAGGAGCTTTCTTCGCCGCAGATGTACGCGCCCGCACCCACGTGGACGATGATGTCCAGATTATAGCCACTGCCCAGGATATTCGCGCCGATCAACCCGGCATCATATGCCTCCTGTACGGCGCGTTCAACCTGCCGAGCGGCAAAGGCCAGTTCGCCGCGTACATAAATAAAGGCGGTGGTGACGCGACAGGCATAGCTGGTGATGATGACGCCCTCGACCAGCTGGTGGGGATTTTTCTCCATCAGCATGCGGTCTTTGAATGTTCCCGGTTCGCTCTCGTCGCAATTGCAACAGAGATAGCGCGGCTTATCGTTTTTAGCCAGGAAGCCCCATTTCATGCCGGTGGGAAAACCCGCGCCGCCGCGTCCGCGCAATCCTGACTTCTTGATCTGTTCAACAATATCGTCCGGCTGGTACTCTTTAAGCGCCTTTGCCAGCGCCTCGTAGCCGCCATGCTGCCGGTACCCATCAAGGGTATCCAGGCTGGGGGCGTCTATATCTTTTGTGACAATCAATTCTGGCATATGCTATGATTCCTTGCCGCTCAATCGGCGGTGGGCACGCTAAAGCGGCCCCTACAGTGACTGCACATTGCTGCGCTCGTGCAGGTGGGCGCGCTAAAGCGGGCCCCTACATTTCTTATCGTGAAACCCGTTCGTTTTCGTTGGGTGCTGTAAATTGTGACCCTACATTCGCGGTGGGTGCGCTAAAGCGGGCCCCTCCATTTGCGCTTAGTTCCCTGTTCCATTCGTCAATGAGCGCATCTATCATTTCGGGTGTGACGTTTTCGACGAATTCGTTGTTGACCTGTAGCACGGGCGCGGTTCCACATGAGGCGAGACATTCCGCGGTCAGCAGGGTATAATTGCCGTCGGGTGTTGTTTCGCCGCGCTTGATGCCCAGGCGCTGTTCGCAGTGGCTGACCAGCGCGTCACAGTTGCGCAGGTAACAGGAGATGCTGGTACAAACCTTGATCACTTTTTTGCCGGGTGGTTGCTGGTAATACATCGTATAAAATGTGGCGACGCTTTCCACGTCGTCCACTGTCAGGCCGATAGCCTCCGCCACTGCCTCCAGGCCCGCCTGTGTGATGTAACCCTCCTCTTGTTGCGCGATATAGAGCGAGGGCATGATGGCGGAACGGGCCACCGGATAACGCGCCGCGAGTTCGTGCATGCGCTGTTTTGCCTGTTCTGAAATCATCGGTCCACCTCACCAAGCACAATATCTATGCTCCCGATGGCGGCTACCACGTCCGAGAGGAAATGCCCATCGGTCATGAGCGGTAGCGCCTCGAGGTTCGCGAAAGACGGGGCGCGGACATGTATCCTGTACGGTTTGGCGCTGCCGTCGCTGACAATATAGAAACCAAGCTCGCCCTTCGGCGACTCGGTACGTACATAGACTTCACCTACTGGTGCGCGGTAGCCTTCAGTATAGAGCTTAAAATGGTGGATGAGCGCCTCCATGCTGCCGGTGAGTTGCCACTTAGCGGGTGGCGCGATTTTGGGATTGTTGACACGAAAACGGCCCTCCGGTATACCTGCCATTGCTTGATTGACGATATTGAGGCTTTGATCCATCTCCATCATACGCACGAGATAGCGGTCATAGACGTCGCCATTGGAGCCGACGGGAATATCGAAGTCGAATTTCTCATAGCCACTATAAGGGAAGGCTTTGCGAATATCCCACACGACGCCACTGCCGCGCAAGACGGGTCCGCTCGCACCATAGGCAATGGCATCCTTCGCACTGAGTAGGCCGACGTTTTTGGTGCGCTCAATCCACAACTGGTTATTGGTGAGCAGGTTGTGGTATTCGCGCAAGCGGTCGGGAAAGACGCTGGTAAAAGCCTGAACCTTTTCGTCGAATTTGGGTGGCAAGTCAGCTTGCAGTCCGCCGGGGCAGATGTAGCTGGTCATCATGCGCACACCGGAGATGTATTCAAAGATATCCAGGATCATCTCGCGCTCACGGAAGCAGTAGAGGAAGACGCTCATAGCCCCCAGGTCGAGGGCGTGGGTTCCTAACCAGACGAGGTGGCTGGCGATGCGCGATAGTTCCGCCAGGATGACGCGCACGTACTTGATTCTATCGCTGATCTCGTCTTCAATGCCGAGCAGTTTCTCGACGGCGAGCGAGTAGCCCAGGTTGTTGTTAAGCGGAGCCAGGTAATCCATACGGTCGGTCATGACCAGCGCTTGATGGTACGTCTTGGCCTCGAAGGTTTTCTCAATGCCGGTATGGAGGAAGCCGATATCGGGAATCGTTTTGACCACAGTCTCGCCTTCGATGGTTAATATCAGGCGTAACACGCCATGTGTACTGGGATGTTGCGGCCCCATATTGATGGTCATCGTATCTACGCGCTGCCCATCCTCGTCGTTCTGGCTATCCTCAATAGTGTAGCGGTTTTCTATCTCTTGTCTTTGCATATAGCATGGCCTCTTGTTGTTGGGCGCGATATCGGGCGCGATAAATCGGACCCCTACAGTCCTGGGCGCGATAAATCGGGCCCCTACAGATCATTGTTTTTCATCGTCCCAGGTTCTTGATTGGAACTGATGTCGCTACGGCTCTCGTTCAATTCTCGTCCACCTGGCGAGCGCAGCGTCTGGTTGCCCACGCCTGGGTCGGTATCGTAGGGAACCTGACCGCCCCAGTATGGCTCCGGCAGGTCGAAACCCGTCAAGGGATAATCTTTGCGCAACGGATGCGTCGTCCAGTCGTTTGGCATGAGAATGCGGCGCAGGTCGGGATGGCCCGCGAAGGTGATACCGAACATGTCGTATACTTCGCGTTCGTACCAGTTCGCGCCGGGCCAGACACTGATGACCGTCGGTACGGATGGATGCTCTTCACGCCGCTCGCCTACGCGCACCTTCAGGCGCAATTCGCTGCGGTTGGGTATGGAGAGCAGGTGATAGACCACATCGTAACGCGGTACGCGCTCATCCCAATCTACCGCAGTGATGGTCGAGAGGAACGTATATTGCAAATTTTTCTGAAGATAGGCACATACCGCTACAAGTTGTCCTATTGTAAGGACAATCGTCTGCTCACTGCGAAACTCGACTGTTTCAATGACCGCCCGCGGAAATTTTTCCCGCACCTTCTCTGCCGCCGCTGCCGCCGTCACAATATTTATCGCCATACAAATAACATTCCTTAGTATTAGTGCGGTATGGTTTTCGCATGATATTCCAGGCACTCAGCGAGTGCCTGGAATATCATGCGAAAACCATACGCTTATAATTCTTCGCCAATCGGGCCAACCAGTTTCAGGCCACTGGCCTTGAGCGGGTCGGGCGGATTGGGAATGCCTTCACGAATTTTGCGCTGCAATTCATTAAAGCCAAAGAGTAACATATCGGGCGTTGGGGGGCAGCCGGGGATAAATACGTCAACCGGCACAACTTTATCCACCCCTTGCACGATGGCATAGTTATTGAAGACGCCGCCGCAGGAAGCACAGGCTCCCATTGAAATGACCCATTTGGGGTCGGGCATCTGGTCATATATCTGTCGCAGTACCGGAGCCATCTTGACTGAGAGACGCCCCGCGACAATCATCAGGTCGGATTGACGTGGTGAGGCGCGGTACACCTCGGCTCCAAAGCGCGAGATATCGAAGCGGTCGGCGCTGGTCGCCATCATTTCAATGGCGCAACAGGCCAGGCCAAAGAGGGCGGGCCAGAGCGATGAACTGCGGCCCCAATCAATCAATTTGCTCACCTGGGTAGTCAGGATACCAGATTCTCCGTTTTTGACATGCAGCTCGCGTCGCAAGCGCGGCGTTTGTGTATTGGAGACTGTCTGTACTGGCTCCCAGGGGTTAGTGATTTTTGTTGTTTCTGTTATTCCCATGTGAATGCTCCCTTACGCCAGACATAGAGATAGCCAATGCCCAGCACGACCAGGAAGAGCAGCAGTTCAATCAGCCCGAAGACTCCTAACTGGTGCATGAGAATGGCTAAGGGATAAAATGAAACAATTTCGATATCGAATGCAATAAAAAGCATACCCGTCAAAAGGTATTTGACCGGGAAACGTCGTTTAGGCGCTTCAATCTCTTGTATACCACATTCATACGGTGCCAGCTTCTCCGGCGATGGCTTTTTTGGTCCCAGGAAGTTCGTCAGAACCATAACCAGTAAACCAAAGAGGACAGCCAGCGTTACCAGGATAAAAATGGGGAGTGTGTTTCCCATAGGTGGGACCCTTCATTTCTCTCTGTATATTCTCTGTGTCCATGAGATGCGTCGTTGCATCTTGACTGGTGTCTTTTGTACACTACCTCATCTCGTATGGTAGCACAGCGAGTCAGGAGTGTCAAATAGAATGGTGTTCAAAGGCGCGTCCCAAAGTTTTGCATAGCCAGGCACACAATCCCCCGGATTGCGTGCCTGGCTATGCTTTTGATGTATAATAGCAGGGAAGTTACTTCTACATATGTTGCTACCAGCAAAAGGGGGATGTATTATGGCTTCTACATATCGCACGTGCTGTCTCATGGCTTTCCTGACATGCGTACTTATTTCATCTGTCGCTTTCAGTACCCTGACCGTTCATGCAATGGGGAGAAAAGTGGTTCCTCTTGCCGCTTGCTCAAATCAGTCTGATTCCACCCCTACTCATATCGCCCCTGGTAGAGTGGGCAAAATTAAAGAGTACACAGTGCCGGATGGCGGTGTATGGGGTATTACGGCTGGCCCTGATGGTAATCTCTGGTTCACTATGACAGATGCACAAAGCATTGGACGTATCACTCCTCAAGGTGTTGAGACAATTTACCACCTGGCAGACCAGAACAGCTTTCCAGGAGGTATCACCACTGGCGCAGATGGCAACCTCTGGTACACGGAGTCCGTGAACAAGATTGGACGCATCACTCCTCAAGGCCAGGTTACCGAGTTCACGTTGCCAGATAGCAATAGCTATTCGATGGCTATTACGCGAGGCCCCGATGGCAATGTCTGGTTCACTGAGCCTGGTAAGATTGGGTACATCACTCCGCAAGGAAAAATCACCGAATTCCCACTCCCAAATACAGATTTTCGCGATGGCATCACCACTGGCGCGGATGGCAAGCTCTGGTTCACATCGAGCAACGAAAATACTATTGGACGCATCAGTCTCCAGGGCAAGGTGACTGAATATCCTGTCCCTACTGCCGGTAGCAATCTAGTTGGCATCACCACGGGACCCGATGGTAATCTCTGGTTCACGGAGTATTCAGGGAACAAAATTGGGCGCATCACGACGAAGGGCCACATAACAGAGTTTCCTACTGGCACCTCAGAACCCCCTCTTTTTATCGAGGCAGGCCCGGATGGCAAGCTCTGGTTTACGGAATCAGTCACTTGCGGCGGTAGTGGGGATAGTATTGCGCGGATTTCGCTTAAAGGCGTGGTAAAGGTGTTCCCGATTCCCTATAGCTACCCCGTTGGTATTACATCTGGCCCTCAGTCGGCTATGTGGTTTGCCGGTTTTGGCGATTTTAGTGGTCTCATTGGGAAGGTTGCAACAAAGTAAAATTGTGATGGCACCATGCTTTGCATGGTGCCAGGGTGCCGTTATGCACGCACCAACGCCGCGCACTCCCAATCCCGATAAGCACGTATCAAGCATTGCATCTTGGGCCACCAGTAATCTTTGGTGGAGCCGTTGGTCTGGTCCCAGACTGGATAAAAGAGCATGTAGGTTAGCAGAACTTTGTAATCGGTCAGCAGATCGTCCCAGGCATAACCTGTTACGCCATGTGACTGCAATCCTTCGTGGTAGCGGCGCAACATCTGCACTTCCCGGTTGTTCTCTTTGCGCTGTTCGTGTGTCCAGAAAGTGGCGAAGAGATGCACAAGGTCAAAAGCGCCAAAGTCGGTATCCGGCCCCTGAAAATCAATCAGGTACGTTGGGCCGAGCGCGAGTGAATTAGGACACAGGAATTGCGAAAGGTAGCAATCACCGTGGCTCCTGGTCATATTAGTAAAGGTGGGGACACGATGAGCCAGATATCGTTCCCATAATTGCGGCAGGTTTGCCAGTGCCTCCTCATACAACGTTCGTAAATCAGTGGGGAACCATGCTCCTTCACTGGTAATGAAGGAGTCCCAGAATGTTTGCGTCTGGGGAAAGTCGCTATAATATTCCACCATGCCGGTAATATCTTTGTTGAGTAATGGATGTTGCCACCAGAAGGCGTGGAATAGCGCGACCGTGTCAACCACCTGCGCAAGCTGTCCCTGTTCTGGTACGCCCTCGTAAGCGATCAATTGTGCGCGAGTGACGGGTGGCGTATGTGTCTCTGAAACATCCTGAAGCAGGATATACGATGTGCCGTCTGTCTCATCATACTCAGCCGCGTAACAATGAATAATCATTGGCAAGTCTTCGGCAAACGGCGCGACCAGTTTGTAGAAAGCGACTTCCTCCGCTCCCGCTCATTATCTGAACGTGTCGAAAGATTCGGTCAGCCAATGGGAGCGCGGCGAGAAGCATCCAGCCGGCCCGTCTCTGAAACTTTTGTCTCTCATCGAGAGAAAGGGGCTGGCGGCTATCGCCTAAAAACGC
>DATGJV010000482.1:0-2063 GCA_035295005.1 Ktedonobacteraceae bacterium
GCGCCGATGTGGGCCGCGCTGGCGGCAATGGCAAACGAGATGTCGCTGCGACAGGGCGGCTTTGATCTCGGCTTTCTCAATCCACTGTTGTATCAGATCGCTAACAAATCTTCCTCGTATGCCAGTAGCTTTCACGATATCACGAGTGGCACGGACGATTTCAACAGGCAAAATAACGGCAGCTATCCCGCGACACCGCACTACGATATGGCAACGGGCCTGGGAAGCTACAATGCTTACAACCTGGCAACAGCTCTTGTCGCGCTTGCCCAGAACACAGGCGGACAACGGGTCGCGCCCACCAACAGGATATGGTATTTTGCAGAAGGCAGCGTTGGAGGTGGCTTCCAGGAATATCTCACGCTGCAAAACCCGGACGCGACACAAACCGCGAATATTGCTGTCACCTACCTGTTCCAGTCGCAACCCTCCGTAGTCGTTCTCCACAGTGTTCCTCCGCGATCGCGAGCGACCATCAATGTCAATGCAGACCTGCGCATCGGCTCCTCTGCTCCCCATGCCTCTATCTCCGCCATTGTACAGGTGACCAGTGGCCCCGGCATCGTCGCGGAAAGGCCCATGTACTTCAATCTAAATGGTATTAAGAGCGGCACAGATGTTGTGGGTACAACAACGCCCAATACAAACTATTACTTTCCAGAGGGCGATACACGTCAGAACGGGCGCAACTATTACACTTTCATCACTATCCTCAATCCAAGCAGTACGCAGACTGCAACAACTGTGTTGACCTTCTACACCGGTTCATGCGGGCAATCAGGTCAAACGGCTTGTCCCACACAGACAGTAATCACTCCTCCATTGCACCGTGGCACCGGCTCGCCACTCGTACTTGGACTTGACCAGCAGATGGCTATCAGCACAGCCTCGGATATCCCCGTCGTCGTCGAACGTCCCATATATTTTCGCGATACCATTCCCACGGTTGGCGGCAGCATCACAGGCGCGGCAGACGAGGTGGGCGTTCCAACCCCTGGCAACGACTGGCTTTTTGCCGAAGGCTATACCGGCAACCATTACCAGCAATACTACGTCCTGGCGAACTTTGCCGCTACCGCAACTACTGCGCATATGCGGCTGGAATACGTCAACGGCCACAGTCAGACCATTGACGTGACAGTTCCAGCTATGGGGCAAGCCTATGTTGACATCAATGCAGCCAATGCGCAACCCTATGGCATCTGCGATATCTCGCCTTGTGTGACGACCAACAGCAACTGCGCCGAAATCACCTCTGATGCGCCCATCGTCGCCGAGCGTCTCATGTACTTCAATCTCCCCGGTTCACATGGCGGTAGTACCGAGACCATCGGTGAACCCGGCCCGTCCTCCCAGAGTGTTTTCACCTTTGCCGAAGGCTATACCGCCAATTCTTTCCAGGAATTTCTCACGTTGCTCAACCCGACCAACAACGATGAGACTGTTGCCATCACCTTTTTCGTAGATACCTACGTCATCCAGCAGCAACTCACAATCAAAGCCCACAGCCGCCAGACGCTTAACATCAATGTCCTGGTAACTCCTATTAGCAGCACCTACGTCAACGGTCCCGGTGCGCCCGCCGTCTCCCTCACCGTACAAGCACTGGGAACCGACGCAAAGCTGGTAGCGGAACGCCCGATGTACTTTAATTTCATGGGTATATCTGGGGGAACGGATGTGGTGGGGTATACGGGATAGTGTTTGAAGAGAAAAGTCACCAGGTTGCGCGTTGTTTATCTTTTTGACAAAAAAATTTCAGAGGTATATACTTTAGCTGAGAATAATGTCCAGGTACCTTGTAAAAGAGATGATAGTATTCTCATCAAGCGATGAATAATGAGAGTTCAAGAATACATGGGTATACTAAGATTAACAAGGAGACACTCAAATGAATCATGCGTTCCAACTCTCCGACGAGCAGTACGCCAGACTCGCTGCCTACGCAGCTCAACATAAGCAGACACCTGAATCGCTCTTTCAAACATGGGTAAATGAGATGACCGGGAAAGTAAAAGAATCAGCAACAACTTACTCATCGGAACAAAAAAATCGTGAGGAAG
>DATGJV010000483.1:0-6310 GCA_035295005.1 Ktedonobacteraceae bacterium
CGCTACATCGGTTCAACTCGCGCCTGACGGTCAGGGGCCTTCACACGTAAAATTGCGCACGCCACAGGGAGAAATCGAACTGGAGATTCCTATTCCTGGTCTGCACAATGTCTATAACGCCGCCGCAGCCATCGGGGCAACGATGTCCGCCGGTTTCTCAATGGACAAGGCTCCTGCCGCTATCGCCAGTATTCGCCCGGCCTTCGGTCGCCTGGAGAAGATACAGGCTGGCGACCAGACCATCTATCTGGCATTCGTGAAAAACCCTACCTCGTTCAATCTCATGCTGCGCCTGATTGCCCAGCACGAGACCGAGAAACATCTGATGGTCGTTGCCAGCAACACCATTGTGGACGGTGAAGATTTCGCCTGGTTGTGGGATGTTGATATCGAAAGCATCGCAAGTGATGTGCATGATGTCGTCTGTAGCGGCAGCAAAGCAGAAGAACTGGCGATGCGCCTGAAATACGCTGAGATACCAGTTGACAAAATCAGCATCGTCCACGAACGTGAAGCCGCGCTGGATGCCACTCTGCGCAACGCTGGCCCCGGCGGTACCATCTACATCATGGCAAGCTATACCCCCACTCACGAACTGCGGCGCATCATGCAAAAACGTGGCTGGGTCAAACACTTCTGGGAAGAATGAGGATCGCTTGCTGCCGCATAATTCACACAAAAAGAGAAGCCAGATTGCTCCGGCTTCTCTTTTTGTGTATTCTAAGAGATATTGTAACTGGCTAAGGTTTTTCCGGCAGACGTGCAAGGACTTGCGTCAGCATGCCTTCTAAACGATCAAAGCGTGCGGTATGCTCATCCAGTATTTTTGAATGAGCATTCAAGAGTACGGTATGCTCATCCAGTATCTTTGTATGCACACCCAGCACTCGTGTGTGTTCATTAAGAAGTGCCGTATGTGCATCAAATTTCGTTTCCAGCATATCCATACGTATTTTCATGAACTCCACGCTTACACGTGTTTGTCTGGTTTCCTGCAACTGGGTTTGAAATAACCCCAACAGGATAGTGCCGTTCTCGTTTAATGCACGTATTGAGCTGCCAACTTCTCTTTGCATTACGCCAAAGGATTCTTCTAGCATTGACAATCTCTCTTCCAATGTTAACAACAGCAATGTACCCCTTCACCCTTATTTACACAGTGACCACCGCCAGTTAACTGGCTCACTGCTTAGTCGTATTATATCACAGACTGACCATGCGGTTGTGCTAAAAAAAGAGTAAAATCTGGCGAGCTTGCAAAAGAGACGGTTGTGTGTTTAAATGGCAACATTACATGCAATAGGCAAAAGGTCTGGAAATGTGCCTGGGCGCTACATTTCTTCGTTTTATAAGGTAACTATCTCGTGTCCTACAGATAGGCTTGAGAGGCCAATAAGCGGGATTTGAATAAAATACTTTGGGAAGAGTAAGACATATGAGCGAAACAGTTAAAGATACCGGTATGGTACTCAAAATAGGCCATCTTTACCCCACGCTGATGAGCGTGGCGGCAGATCGGGGCAATCTGTTCTCCATCGAGAAACGCTGCAAGTGGCGCGGCATTGGCACCGAGGTCGAGCAAATTTTCGTCAAACAGACGCCCGATTTCACAAAGTATGACCTGATTCTCTTTCACGGCGGGGCTGACCGCGAAATGGAACTGGCTTCACGCGATATCCAGGCCAAAGCGCCTTCATTGCGCGAAGCCGTTGAGTCCAATACTGTCATCTTGAGCGTCTGCGCGGGTTATCAACTGCTCGGCCATTACTACAAGCCGTTCAAGGGGCCGGAACTCAAGGGCGTCGGCATCCTTGACCTGCACACGGAGGGCGGCTCAACGCGCTTCATGACGCATATGGCGTTGGAATGCAATCTTGAAAAAGCGGGCAAGCAGATTCTTGTTGGTTACGAGAACCATAGCGGGCGCACCTATCTCGGTGAGAACGCACAGCCACTCGGCAAAGTGCTTGCAGGTTGGGGCAATAACGGCAAGGACAACTACGAGGGGGCAGTGTATAAAAATGTCTTCGGTAGTTACTTACACGGACCAATACTCCCCAAAAACCCCTGGTTCACCGACCTGCTCATTCAGCTTGCACTGGAACGCCGCTACGGCACCGTTGAACTGGCACCCCTCGATGACTCCACAGAAGAGGCCGCACACGCCGCCGCCCTCAAGCTGGCAATGGAGTTCAAAGGTACCATGTCAGCAATCGAAGCCACACCCTGGAAACGCTAATCAGGAAATTCAAGCACAGATACAGGTTGCGACCTTGCAACCTGTATCTGTGAACCATATCATTTCTCTTTCTACGAAAAAAGTATATACTGTCTATAAAACACATGAGTTAAACTGGATAGGAACATATGTATGCCATTCAAAAACTCTTTGAGAATATGTCTGCTGCTGCTCTTTGTCGCCTGTACCCTCCTTTCGTGCGACTTCTCATTATCTACCAGTGCAACACCCACAGCTACACCGAGTGATCAGAGCAATTCTCAGTTGAACACGTGGTATAACACTGCGCCAGGGGTCTCAGTACGCTATGAAGATTGGAAAGACCCGGCAGGCGACGAAGATACCATCACAATCGTGCGTTTCGATTTGCATCATGTCAACTTGAGCGTGGCCTATCAACCGGCGCATCCATTGTTAATGGGCGATTGGATGAGCAAAGAGCATGCTACAGCCATTATCAATGGAGGCTACTTTGACCAACAAGGGAACGCAGTAGCTCTTGTGGTCTCCAACGGGCAAACGTTCGGCACATCCTATAATGATTTTGGCGGCATGCTTGCGGTCAATACTCAGGGGCAGACGACGCTACGCGCACTGAGCCAGCAACCGTATAATCCGAATAGCGAACAGTTGCAAGAGGCTACGCAGTCAGCACCCATGCTCATATTTCCAGGGGGAAAACGCGCTCAATTCAGTGCCAATGCCGCCAGTTCGCGTCGCAGTGCCGTCGCAATGGATAAACAGGGGCATCTCCTCTTCATCTCCAGCCCTGACACGTCGTTCTCGCTCGACGAATTTGCCGATTTACTGGTTTCGTCCGACCTTTCGCTCAATGTCGCGCTTAACCTCGATGGCGGCGCATCCACCGGCCTCTACGTCAATGCTGGCAGCCAGCATGTCGCTATTGATTCATATGTACCGTTGCCGATTGTAATAATTGTCAGGGAAAAATAAGTGGCAATATTTTACATGATAGAAGATGTCTTCAGGTTGAACAGGGGAAGCTGTTCAACCTGAAGACATCTTCTATCACTGCATATACCAGCTTATTTCATTCGTACCAGCCGAACCAGTTGTCCCATACCTGGGCGCTGCCCATACATCAGGATGCCGAAGCGGTAAATGCGCCCCGCGATTAATGCGCAAATGAAGATGGCGGCAATCATCAATACAATCGTGAGTGCGATCTCCCACCATGCCACTGCACCCGCGGCAACTCGCACGAGCATCGTCGTCGGTGTCCAGAAAGGAACATACGAGATCACCTTAAACCATATCGCATCGGGAGTATAGACGCCGAAGAAGCTCACGATATATCCAATAACGAGCAGCCACGTGAGCGGTTGTACCGCATTCTGTACCTCGTCTTGCCGTTTCACCAGAGCGCCGAATGCGGCATAGAGGGTAGCGTAGAGCAAGAAGCCCAGGATGAAGTAGACCAGCAGCAAGAGTAGCAGCGTGACGGAAGCGCCAGCTATATTCAGGTTGAACCCTCCTGCGTTACTGCCGAACAGTGCAGTTTGAAGCGGAAGTTGGAGCAGGAGAGCGCCAATTCCCACGACGACAAAGAGCGCCATCTGTGTCAACCCTGCTGTGCCAATGCCGATGATCTTCCCGAATAGTAATTGGAATGGAGTTGCCGCGTTCACAAGAATCTCCATAATGCGGCTACTTTTTTCTTCCGCGACCCCCATTGCCACGCCCATGCCATAGAGGACTACTGCCATGTAAATCAGGATATTACCGACATATGCGAGGACGTATCCAGCCACTATTTCGCTCTGAGAACGTGTGTTTTGCGTCTGACTCAGGTTTACATCCGAAAACTGTGGTTGCGCGAACAGGCTGCTCGTTTGAGCGGGCGTCAAACCCAGGCGAGAAGACTTATCAAGTACGCTTAGCTGATTTGCCAGCGCCTGCACCTGTGATACATGCGAATCGCTCGTCGCACTGGCGGTTGTATAATAGCCAAAGCTTACATCCTGGTTTGGCGTGCGTTCGAGTACCAGCAAGATGTCAAGCGAGCCATTCTTCACCTGGTTTTTCAGGCTGTCTATATTTGCCGGGGATGACATCTGGAGAACAAATTGCGCTTTGCCCGATGAATTTTGCCCGGAAGTAGTACTCGTTGTTCCATTGAGTGCTGCGTTGATGTAGTTGGATAGCGAGCCATCGCTTAATCCAGCAATAGTCCCCGCATTATTGACTACTGTGATCTTCGTTTGTGCGTTCGCTGTGTGCGCGACAATATACTGAACAACAGTAGGCACGAACGAGGCGATCACGATCAGCACCAGCATAACGATGGTACTGATGATGAAACTGCGTTGGGTCACACGTTTCTTAAACTCATACCGGGTGATCAGATTGATATTGCGCACGGTATTATGTTGAGCCGCACCACCGGTATTGATGGCTACGGCGCTCTGCTGTTCTGGCGGACTCTGTTCTAGAATGGTCTGCTCTGGCATTATTTCGTTCCCTCCTTTTATGCTATAAGTGGCGACTGAGTACTCGCATCCGGCAACGCGATATTGCTGACTGCTTCGATGAAAATGTCGGTCAAAGATGGCTCGGTCAACTCAAACCGGCTGATGATTCCACCGTTACGCAGCGCCGCCTCAACAATCAGATTGGGATTGAGATTGGCCTGTAACTGCATCTCGATGTAGTCCTGGCGGCGTTTCGTGACCTGCACACCTTCGAGCGTATCCAGCCAGAGGGCCTCCGGGTCGTTATCAAGCTTCAGGCGTGCTACATTGCGCCCATGCTGGCGTTTGACATCGCGCACGCTGCCAGCAATGACGGTCTCGCCTTTGTTGATGATGAGTACATCCTCACACATCTCCTCGACCTGCTCCAACTGGTGGGTGGAGAAGATGATGGTCTTGCCGCGCTTGCGCATCTCCAAAAACGCTTCTTTGAGTATGATGGCGTTGACCGGGTCCAGCCCACTGAATGGCTCATCCATAATCAGGATCAAGGGATCATGCACAATGGCGGCCAGAAACTGTATTTTCTGCTGATTGCCTTTAGAAAGCTCTTCGACCTTCTTTTTGCGATACTCGGTGATTTGAAATCGTTCGAGCCACTCATTCAACAACTTGCTAGCCGCGGACTTTGGCAACCCATGCAGACGTGCCAGGAATAGCAATTGCTCTTCTACGCCGACCTTCGGGTACAGCCCTCGCTCTTCGGGTAGATAGCCCCAGCTGCGACGCGATACTTCGCGCACATCTGTACCATCCCATGTGATGTGACCAGTATCAGGACGAATAATGTCGAGAATCATGCGCATTGTAGTCGTTTTACCTGCGCCGTTCGCTCCCAGGAAACCAAAGATCGAGCCTTCCCTGACTTGCATTGAAAGGTCCTTGATGACGTGAAATTGAGCAAACGACTTATTGACATCTTCGACAACTAACCCCATTATGTAAACTCCTTCTGCTTAATCTTTGTAACAGGTATCATGAACTTTTAACTGCTACAACTATACCATGACGAATTTTTCCGCGCCATATAAAACAGCCAGACAGTGCAGAATAAGCGATAACAGGCGCATATTGAGGGATGAATGGGCAGCGAACACGTTGAATGGAGCAAAAAAACCAGTGAAAAAGGACGTCATCGAGATATGCACAGCAACGTGAATGAATATTTCTGGTACAAAATTTTCTTGAACCTCAGCGTCTATGTTTGCAGGATACAAACAAGGAGGTACAAGATGTTTTACCGTGTCGCAATACAAACCAATTCGTCACCCGTGTGGAAATGGAAATCAACAGTGCTGAGTTCACTGGATGTCCTGTTCCATTTTCTCCGGCTCCATCATACTATTCCGGCGAAAAGCCTGCGCATATTCACTTCCGCCTCAGCCGAGGACATGAATGAGATGCTCTTGCGCGAAAATCACGGACTCGATTCCAACTCGGTCACAGCGGAACAATTCTTGCGTGAAAGACACCTGCATGTATGGGAAACAGGTAAACCAGAACCCATACAACAGGAAGCACAAAGCACTACAAAAGATAAAGACGTTGTAGCACCACAACCTGAACCGCCCGAACACAG
>DATGJV010000484.1:0-3245 GCA_035295005.1 Ktedonobacteraceae bacterium
ATACCGTCCTAAAGACGAAGAGGGTGAACAACTGCCACCAGAGTCCACCAGAGTACAGATAAAAGCAGAAGACATTATTCGCGATACCACCGAGGTACTGACAAAATTGTTTGATGTTGTTGCCACCAAAGATTGGGCCAATTGCAAGGCGAAAGCAAATGTTGTCGTAGATGGTAACACGTTGTTGACCGATGTACCGGCAACATACCTCTTGTTCTTAGAGAAACAGCTGGTAGACTTGTATACGTTTGTGAAAAAGTTGCCTGTGTTAGACGCTGCAGAGACATGGATATTTGATCAATCGGCTGATTGCTGGGCAACTGAACCAGTACAAACGCTCAAAACCAGGAAAATCCCACGTAATCATGTGAAAGCCGAGGCGACCGAAAAACACCCGGCACAGGTTGAAGTGTATTACGAAGATGTCGCTATCGGTAATTGGCGCACGGTGAGGTTTTCAGGTGCATTGCCAGCGAAACGGGTGAATGAATTGCTCTCTCGCGTTGAGAAGCTCCAGGAGGCGGTAAAGTTTGCCCGCGAGGAAGCCAACAACATGGAAACTGAAGACGTCAAAGTAGGCGAGAAAGTCTTCCAGTACCTGTTCGCATAGTCGCATATTCGCATAGCCGGTGCTTGCATTCTCTTTGAAAATGCGTTACACTTCATTGCGGAGCAAAAAACTGAGATTGAACGTTAGACTGAAGGACCAACGTCCAGTACAGGTTCGAATCTTGTCCCTGCCATTGCAAAATTTGTGGCAGGGTAGCCCAACGGCAGAGGCAACGTTGTGTACCGCCCCAGGATGAGACTATCGCTCCAATTTCAGTATTCACCGTCGAACGCTAAATCGAGTGTCAGATGTCGGGATTGTTGGATGCTAGTGCAATTCCAGCCCGACCCGCCATCATGGGTCGGTAGTTCAATAGAAGAACACAACGATATAAAGAGTGAACTCTGGCTTAAACGTGTTAGCGTGCGCAAATGGACGGTAAGACTGGGCCCAGGAGTAGTGCTATCACTCCTGGGCCTCACCTCGTCTCGCAACTACACCTGCTTGACGCAATACCCCCACATGTAGCCTAATGATAAAGAGAGCGATCAGTTTTGCTCTCTACTACCAACGCTGTAGAAAGAGGTTATGTCATATGGTAATGAAATTTGGCATACTTGTACCCCAGGGCTGGCGCATGGACCTGGTCGGCATCTCTGATCCGGTTGAGGCGTATGAAACCATGACTCGTGTCGCGCAGGAAGCCGAAACGCTCGGTTTCGATTCAATCTGGCTCTTTGACCACTTCCATACAGTACCCACGCCAACGCAGGAAGTGACCTTTGAATGTTGGACAAGTACGGCGGCGCTTGCTCGCGATACAAAACGGGTGCGTATCGGGCAGATGGTCACATGCAATAGCTACCGTAACCCCTCATTGCTGGCAAAGATGGCGAGTACCGTTGACGTCTTGAGTCATGGGAGGCTCGACTTCGGTATTGGCGCGGGCTGGTATGGCAATGAATACCGGGCCTACGGCTATGACTACCCGGAAGCCCCGGAACGCTTGCGTTACATGCGCGAGGCGGTACAGGTTATCCTCAAGATGTGGACTGAAAACGAGGCGGTATTTGAGGGCAAATATTACCAAATACGTGGCGCTATCAATCAACCCAAAGGTGTGCAGAAACCGCATATCCCGTTGTTGATTGGCGGCGGCGGCGAACAAGTGACGCTCAAACTTGTGGCTCAATATGGTGATGCCTGCAATATCGGTCATCTTGACCCCGAAGGGCTGACAAGGAAATTCTCTATTCTCAAAAAGCATTGCGACGACGTGGGAAGAGATTATACCACTATCAAGCGAACTGTTCTGTTCAATTGCGCCATCGGCGAAACGGATGCGGAGGCGATGGCGAAGACGGGCTATTATACCCGCAACATTCCATCTGGACGCCTGCGCGAACAGGCTCTGGTTGGCACACCGGATGCCATTCGCAAACGCCTGGTTGAAATCGAGCAGGCCGGTGCGCAAGAGGTGATTATCTTTATGCAGGACTCGAAGGATATTGAACCGGTACGTATGTTTGCACGCGAGTGTATGCGGTAATAAAGCTTGAGAAAAAAAAATTCCGCTACTAAAGGGTAGCGGAATTTTTTGTCGTTGATACGTTATCCCAGCAAGTCTTCCATCTGCGACAGGTGCGACTCGAAAAGCTGCAAGGCGAGGCGCACAGGCTCAGGAGAGGTCATGTCAACACCGGCCTTCTTGAGCAATTCAATGCTATAGTCGGAAGAGCCGGAGCTGAGGAAGCGCAGGTAGCGATCCACCGCAGGTTGGCCCTCGTGCAGAATGCGTTGTACCAGTGCAGACGCGGCAGAGATGCCGGTTGAGTACTGATACACATAGAAACTACTATAGAAATGAGGGATACGTCCCCATTCGATATCAATCAGTTCGTCAACCACCGTCTCACCGCCGTAATATTTTTCGTTGAGCTGATGATAGAGTGCGCTCAACATATCGGTGGTCAGTGGCATGCCCTGCTCCGCCTGGCTATGTATCTGCTGCTCAAATTCGGCAAACATGGTCTGGCGGAACAACGTTCCACGGAAATCCTCCAACGAGTGATTGAGAATGGCAAGGCGCAAGGCACGGTCAGAGGTTGTCTTCAAGAGATATTCCGTGAGCAATCCCTCGTTCAGTGTTGAGGCAACCTCAGCGACGAATATCGTGTAATCGCCATACTGAAAGGGCTGGTGTGTGCGCGTCAAGTACGAGTGCATAGAATGGCCCAGTTCATGAATCAGGGTATACATGCTGTCACGGTTATTCTGGAAATTCAGGAGAATAAAGGGGTTGGTACTGTATGCTCCGCCACTATATGCTCCGCTACGCTTGTTCTTCGTCTCGTAGACATCAATCCAGCGTTCCGTGAACGCTTTATTGAGCGTGGATAGATACTGTTCACCCAACGGAGACAAGGCTTGCAATACGGTATCGCGTGCCTGCTGGTAGCTGACCTCTTGCATCGTTTCCTCAACAATCGGCACATACAGATCATACATGTGCAATTCCTGGAGGCCCAGCAAGCGTTTCCGCAGTCTCATATAGCGATTTAAAAGAGGAATATGCTCGCTTACCGTTTCAATGAGATTATCATAAACACTTTCCGGTATATTGTATGGAGCAAGTGCCGCTTCTCTGCATGAATGATAAAAATGCTGCGTTGCGCCGAAAATATCGGCCTTGACA
>DATGJV010000485.1:0-4129 GCA_035295005.1 Ktedonobacteraceae bacterium
AGAGCGGGTAGCAGACCGTGATTTTTCCCAGCCGCCTTCCCTGTGCATCATATACACGTTGCCCCGCCATTACCTGGCTTGCCTGAGCTGTCAGAGAATGGTGACGGACAGATTGCGCTTCTGGAACGGCAGTGCAAGGGACACCGCGCTCCTGGTCATAGCATTCGTAGACCATCTGATCGGTGCGCGTTGCATGCGGCTTCATATCCGGCACTGCCGGTGTAGCCTGTGGCCCTGGCGCGGAAGTCGGCCATGACGGATAGATCATCTGCTGGTGGTCATGGCGAGATTGCACAATTGTGCTTGCCGCTTCCCGTTTACCTTGCTCCTGTACCGCAGAGTTAGCAATACGCTCTGCAGTTTCCACGTACTCCTGTGCAGGTGACGTTTTTGCGTCATCCACGAGTAATAGCGTGCTGTGTTGAGTTGACATAATAGATATATCCTTTCCTTTCAATGAGGAATAATCAGCGAGATTCCTTCTTTCTTTGACCCGATAACTGTAGGAAGCTGCGAGACATGCCGTTGTACCCGACAGTCTCCAGCTTTCCTTCATTTCCTACCCGCAGCTTCACCCGATGAATTCGCTCGGTGAACCTGCTGACAGGAGATTCTGTTTCGCCCGGTACTCCACCTTTGCTTCCCGTTCCTCATTCATCTTGCTAGCCCAGCGAACTCCATAGAGGTAGTGCATGGATAGGCCGATGCTCCAGGAAATCAAGGGAAAGAAAAACCAGAGATATATTGGAGCGAACGCCACGTTGATCACGATCAACATAATGTTTACCAGCACAAAGACAATCGCGTGGGCAACAAAGCCAATTCGTCCCTCTTCGGCGCGTAGTTCTGCATCCGCTCGCTTATACTCCGCCAGGGTGATGCCTGGTATTTCATTTCGGATTGAGTGTTCAGTGATAGCCATGTATCTTTTCCTTTCACTAATTGTATCTTACAGCTATAGTATACGATGCTCAGATGAATTGATCCTGTGAATTGTCTGAGATGGAACTGAGTTTTGCACTTTCTTCCAAAAGAGAAGGTAACCCTGTTCACTGTCGAGTATAGACTGTCACTTTGAATGGGAGCTGTGGGAACGCTGAGATGGGCATGAACTTCGCTCTCAGCCTGGACTCAGGTCTGTCTCAGCATCGCTTCATTCAGCTATGCTATACTCTCCTTAGAAACGGAAGAAACAAGAGCATGGAAAAATGGAGGAATCAAAGATGCCCTATGGAAATCGCTCCTTCCTGCCCTGGAGATTGGAGGAAGAATAATGAAAGCACATATTCTCGTCGTGGATGACGATCCAAGAATTACGGACTTGTTGCGGCGGGTTCTGGCCTATGAAGGGTACAGCGTCGCCATCGCGGCCAGTGGCACTGAAGCCCTCACTCGTACATTGGAGCGTCCGCCCGATCTCATTATACTTGATATCATGCTGCCAGGACTTGATGGATTGGAGGTAGCGCGGCGGCTACGGGCGGCAGGTGACAACGTACCTATCCTTATGTTGACGGCCCGTGACGCCGTGACTGATCGCGTCACGGGCTTCAAGACGGGTGCCGACGACTACCTCGTGAAGCCTTTTGCGCCTGAAGAACTGGTGGCACGGGTGATGGCATTGTTGCGCCGGAACCAGGAAGAGCGCCAGGAGGTGCTGCGTTATGCCAACGTCGAGCTAGATACTGGCACCCGTGTGGCACATCGGGGCGCACGCGAGATTGAACTATCGCCTACTGAGTACGAGTTACTCGCGCTCCTTATGAAGCGACCGCGTCAGGTTCTCACCCGCGATATCATTCTGGATCGCGTCTGGGGGCTGGATTTCGAGGGCTCCTCCAATGTCATGGAAGTCTACATTGGCTATCTGCGTGCCAAGCTGGAGGCTGAAGGTGAGTCCCGGCTTATCCATACGGTGCGCGGAGTGGGTTACGTCTTCAAAGAGTGAGATACGATGCAAGAACCATGTATCGGCGGTGAGCGACTGCATGTAATACGCACAAAAGCAGTCAGCTTCTTTGCAACGTTGAATGGTAAGCGGCCATGAACAAGCAGCCAGGAACCCTGATAGCGCCCGAACACCGCAGACCACATTCTTTGCGTCTGCGCTTGATGCTCTGGTACGGCGTACTCTTGATTATTGCGCTTGGCTTTTTCGCCACGCTTGTTTTGTTGTTGACAGCCGATGCTATCAACCAGAGCGTGGATAGTTCTGTAAGAGCAGAGGCCAGACTTGCATCGTCGGATGTAAGCCGCGAACTATCTTCTACAAATCCCTATTGGCCTGCTCAACTCTCTCTTACCGCCATTGATACGTATCGGGAACCCGGAGTGACAGTCGAGGTAGTTGATACGAATGGATATAGACGCTATCCCCTTTCTACGAGTGCAGCGAAGAGTATTCCACTCAGCGGTGAGATCAGACGGGCGGTACTTGCTGGTCAACCTCCCGTCTGGTACACCACCACGGTTGATGGTGAGCAGGTGCGTGTGGAAGCATTGCCTGTTCGAGTGCCGTCAGCTAAGCCCGGTACAAATGTCATAAATGCAGATGGAACTCTTTCGGGGTCTGGCCCGGTCGTTGGTCTGTTGCTGGTTGCCAAGTCGCTCACCGACGTGAATGCGACGTTATTCCTGTTGCAGACATTGCTCCTGCTCGCCGGAATAGCAACGCTGGCGGGGACGCTGGTAGGCAGTTGGATCATTGGCACCCGTGTACTACGGCCCCTCGCGGGAATTGTAGGGACTGCGCGGACTATTGCCGCCTCCACGGCACATGGTACACGTCTGGGCAACCTGAGCAAGCGCGTGCCTCGACCGGGTGGTCATGACGAACTCGCACAGGTGGTTGATACATTCAACGAGATGCTTGCTTCGCTGGAAAGCGCAACGCAAACTCAACGCCGTTTTGTCGCCGATGCTTCACACGAACTGCGTGCCCCCCTCACTACGATTCAGGGCAACCTGGCCTTCTTGCAACGACATCTGGATGAGTTGCCGCCGGAGGAGTATCACACCATGCTTTCAGATGCGCATGAGGAGACGTTACGGTTAGCGGAACTGGTAGAGGAGTTGCTCCTGTTAGCCCGTGCCGATGCCAGCGCGGATACCTCAGCTGAAGCAGATACGTTGGAAGCACCGAAAGAAGAAGGCATCCGCCAGACGCCACCTGTCGAACTGGATCATGCCGCACTGCAATTAGTGCGGCAATTGCGTCGGCGATTGAGTGTAGAAGGCTCGCCGTTGAAGCTGGAGCTTGGTCACATTGAGCCGGTGCGAGTGCGCGGCGATGAGGAAAGTCTGCGCCGCGTGATGCTCATCCTGCTCGACAATGCGCTGAAATATACTCCTGGTAACGGTGAAAGTGGGCCGGGTCGCGTGATCGTCTCGCTGGAACGAATAGATGAGCAGGCCGTGCTGCGTGTGCGTGATACGGGCATTGGTATTGATCCCGATGACCTGCCACACCTCTTCGAGCGTTTCTACCGCGCCGACCGCGCCCGTTCCCGCCATGGTACCGGCCTTGGACTCCCTATTGCCCGGACATTGGTGGAGCAACTCGGCGGCCATATTACTGCTGAGAGTATTCCCGGAGAGGGAAGTACATTCAGTGTCTGGCTCCCCCTGACATAAAAATCGTTTTTCTAAAATGTTTCCTCGTTCTCAGCTTCGACTCAGTAACCGCACAGCACCAATTCATCCAGGTACAGTATGCTCTGTATGAGGCCATGACAGGCCAACAAAAATGTGAACATGAGTGGATATGGGCAGTGTAGGGGCGCAATTCATAGCGCCCTCTCTCGCGTGAAAGGAGAACACAACGATGTTCCAACGAATCTTAGTTCCTTTAGATGGGTCAACACGCGCAGAACGCGCTATTCCTGTTGCTGCACGTCTCGCGCATGCTTCCGGCGGATCAGTTATGCTGATGCGTGTGATGAATAAATCAAGCCGTTTGTGGCCGTCTATGGCCTTACGAACCACACTGGCTCAGCGAGCTATTGATAATGAACTTGCTGAGGTAGAGCAGTACCTTTCAGCGATTGCTAACTCAGCCGATCTGGAAGGGATTCCGACGGAAACAGAGGCCCGTTTTGGCCCAACGGTCTCTTCTATTCTCGTGGTTGCG
>DATGJV010000486.1:0-7781 GCA_035295005.1 Ktedonobacteraceae bacterium
TATTCAACCAAATGAAAGCACTGACGTATATATGTGTAAGGAGGATAGTTAATTATGGCAGTCTATTGTTCACTGGGCCATGAAAATCCTGATGGCTCTGCATTCTGTGACGAGTGTGGGGAACCATTGTCGGGAGCGCAACCAGATCCCAATGCGGCCGCCGCAACGGTAAGTCCGGCGGCTCCGCCGTCTGCAAATACACAGATTTGTCCATCGTGCGGCGCGACGAATCCCGCGGGCGAGGCATTTTGCTCGAACTGCGGCGTGAGTATGCTCGGCGCTCCAGCAGCAGTTGCCAGCCCGGCACCAGCCGCTGTGGAACCCGATGACGACCTGTCACAGGTGAGCCAGGCACCCGCACAACCCGCCGCGGTTGCGTCACCATCAGCGTTGTCGGCACGGCTGGTTGTTGAGGCGGACAACCAGGAATTTGACCTGAGTGGCAAAGATAATATACTCATTGGACGCGAGGATGCCGTCAGCAACATCTTCCCTGATGTGGACCTTACGCCACATGGCGGCGAAGAGGGCGGCGTATCCCGTCTGCATGCCCGCATCTTTAATGAAAACGGCCAGTATATGCTCGAAGACGAGAACAGCACCAATTTCACCTACCTCAATCGCCAGCGACTCACGGGCAAAACGCCTACACAGTTGCACGATAACGATGAAATTAAACTCGGTCGCGTGCTGTTGCGCTTCAAAACGGCGTAATGGGTTTCTTTTCCTGGAAGGTAGGGACGCAAATACGATAAAGCGGCCCCCACCTTCGGCCAAAAATTTGACAGTCGGTACTTGTAACCGCTATAATCTACAAGATATCTCAAGTGGAGGAAAGGGAAAGAATCCATGAAACGAACCTGGCAACCCAAGCGCATACCGCGCTTACGCGAACACGGATTTATGAAACGCATGTCAACCCGCAATGGGCGACGTGTCTTGAAGTCGCGCCGCGCCAAAGGGCGTTGGAAGCTGACAGTTTAATAGTGTCGTGGCACTCAAACGTGCATTTCGTCTACGGAAAAGTAGTGAGTTTCTGCGGGTAAGGCAGCAGGGACGTAGTATCACGTCTCGGCTGCTTATCCTTGCATATGTAGCAAACAATTCTGAGACAACACGTATCGGCTTTGTGGTCAGTAAAAGAGTCTCAAAGCATGCTGTTGAACGTAATTATATTAAGCGGCTATTATCAGAGACGGTACGACCTCTGTTACCCGGCTTGCCCAACGGATTGGATATTGTGTTGAGTGTGCGTAGTGGACACAATGAACGCAATGGGCATAGTAGGCACACTGAGCATAATGCAGCAGTAAATGCAGATGCAGGTATGCTGAAGCAAGAGGTTGTTTCGTTATTACACCGGGCGCGTTTGCTCTCAAATGGGCAAACAGCGGAGACGAGTAGTTAGACAAACGCAAAGGTCATCGGCAATGAAGCACATTGCACTTTTTCTTATACGTCTCTACCAACACACGTTGTCGGTAGTCCTGCCTTCATCGTGTCGTTTTACGCCATCATGTTCACAATATGGATATGAGGCAATTCAACGCTATGGCTTTTTCCGTGGGGGGTGGCTGACCGCGAAACGCATAGGACGCTGCCATCCATTTTATCACGGAGATCTCTACGACCCGGTTCCCGATCATTTGAAAAGGGCCGGATTGAGGAAGGCAGGAGAGACCCGTGGGTCAAATCTTTAACTTTTTTAATATCATTTTTACGTTTCCCATCTTCAATGTGTTGATGGTCCTGTATCGTATCATTGGCGATTTTGGCCTGTCCATCATTGTCTTAACGCTGCTCATCAAGCTAATTCTCTTCCCGTTGACGTTGAAACAGCTCAAGTCCATGAAGGCAACCCAGGCGCTCCAGCCGCAGATGGCGGAAATTCGCAAAAAATACGCGAAGGATCAAATGGCGCAGAGTCGGGCCATGCAGGAACTGTATAAAGAGTATGGTATCAGCCCACTGGCGGGTAGCTGCCTCCCGTTGCTCGTGCAGATGCCTGTTCTCTTCGGCCTCTTCTACGCGCTTAGCGAGGTATTGCGAAGCGCACACACCGTTGGCGACGTCAACAAGCTGCTGTATCCATTCATCCCGGCATTCACTAAATTTCCTGACATCAATCTGACCTGGTTTACTTTTATCAATCACGCCTGGCAAATCTCGCTGGGTGCGCCAGACCCCACTCACATTCTACCTATCCTGGCAGCAATCGCAACCTTCGTTCAGGTACGCATGTCGCAACCAAAGACAATGGCCGGTGCAAGCGATGCGATGTCGCAGCAGATGAAGATTATGCAATTCATCTCGCCGGTAATGGTTCTTTTCTTCGGATGGAACTATGCCGCCGGTCTGGCACTCTACTGGACGGTCTCATCCATCTTCGCCATGTTCCAACAGTACTTTGTAACCGGATGGGGTTCATTGCTGGTCGCACCAAACCTGATAAGCAATAAGGGCAACACTACGAACAAAACGGTAAGCAGCGAACGCGCAACGCCGAAAACAGTGGTACTGGAAGAAGATAATACTGAAACGAGCGGATCGTCAAACGGCAAAGCCAAAACGAACGCATATAACAATAATTCATCGGCTGCCCGGCGTCGCACACGCAATAGCAGCGCATCGGCCCGACGCAGGAGCAGTAACAACGTTCCTCGCAGGAATCCGTCACGCAGTTAACATTGGATGGGTTGACTGGTGCGTAGGAATGGTGAGGAACATGCCAGCCGCTCGGCTGGCATGTTCCTCACCATTCCTACGCACCAGTCAACCCATCCAATGCGCAACGTGAAAGTCATCAGGAAACGCTATTTCGCGCAGAATAGGTGGTTGCAGATGTGCATGTAGAGCAGTATCTACAGACTACAACCACATACATTCAAGGGAGGCAATCTAACCGTGGAAAGCATAGAGGCTAGTGGCAAAAGTGTTGATGATGCAGTATTACAGGCGCTGGCCCGTCTACACAGACGCCGTGATGAAGTTGATGTCACCGTTTTACAAGAGCCGTCACGCGGAACTTTCGGCATAGGCAGCAAAGAGGCTCGCGTGCGCGTAACAGTACGTACCAGCAATACTCCGGCGAGCGCGGGAGTGGGTGCTGTCGCGGGTGCCGTGATTACTCCTGAAATGGCGGACGCCATTCTCGGCCCCGACGATTCATACGAAGATGAGGAAATCTACGAGGAAGAGGTGGGCGAGGACGGTGAAGAGTTCGAGGATGAAGAATTCGAGGACGATGAAGAGGAGGAGTTTGAAGATGAGGACGAGGAGATAGAGGAAGAGGAACCCACACCGTTCATCACCGCCTCCCAATCCATTGGCAATGTGCCAATGGAGATGCCAACTGAATTCGGGTCGAGTGATATCAGCGTAGCCGAAGGCGAGATGCAGGAAGTTGAGACACCCAGTCGCGAGGATGTCGAAATCACTGTTGATGTCCTACAACATATTTTGCGCTACATGAATATTCAGGCGACTGTGCAGGTACGCAGCACAAATCCGCTGACACTGAACATTCACGGCATCAACGAAAATCTGGGCTTGCTGATAGGACGGCGTGGCGAGACACTGGCGGCATTGCAATTGCTGGTGAGTCTGATTGTGGGCCATCGCACCAAGCATCGCATGCGCATCATTATAGACGCGGAGAACTACCGCGAGCGGCGCGAAGAGAACCTGCGCTCCCTGGCATTGCGCGTGGCGCAACAGGTCCGCAATTACCGTCGCTCTATCGCGCTGGAGGCCATGCCCCCGCACGAACGCCGTATCGTGCATATCGCGCTCTCCGATAGCAAAGATATCAGCACCGAGAGCATCGGCGAAGGAGACGCTCGCCGTGTCGTTATCTCGCTGAAGCGTCCAGGCCGCTAATTTTAAGTGCAATGCAACTTTTCTGCTGGCAAGCGGCAACGCTGTTACCGTTTGCCAGCAGAAAAGTTGCATTGCACTTAAAATCTGAAGAGGTAGCATGCCATCCATTTTACGAGCCGTACAACATAATGGTATACCGGACTTTCTCACCATCGGACATGTTACACGCGATGTTCACGCCGATGGTTCATTTTCGTTGGGTGGTACGGTGACGTTTGCTGCCCTCACGGCCTACTCCCTGGGATTAGCGGCGGCGGTTGTGACTTGCGCCGATGATATGCTCAGCGCCAATTTGCCCATGCGATTGTCCAATATTAGTCTGGCCGTGCGTTCATCGCCGCAAACAACCACATTTGCCAACTTCTATTCCGACGGGTTTCGCACGCAATATCTTGAGGCACGTGCCGAGGAACACTCGACAGAAGACGTGCCGGAGCAGTGGCGTGATGCACCTATCGTCTTGCTTGGTCCACTGGCACAGGAGATAGCGCCCGCGTTCGTCTCGCTCTTCCCACGCCGTAGCGGGCGCATTGTCGCGGCCACGCCGCAGGGTTGGCTGCGCCGCTGGGACGACAATGGCCGCGTCTGGCCCACGCCCTGGCAAGCGGCAGAAGATGTATTGCCTCTGCTTGATGTCCTCATCCTCAGCCATGACGACTTACTACCTTTCGCCGACGGCAACCGGGTGAACGCGGATGCTATACTCTCGCGCTGGAGCCTCAGCGTGCCATTGCTGGTCGCTACCGACGGGCGGCATGGCGCAACACTCTTCCAACACGGCACTACCGAGCGTTTCCCCGCCTTTCCCGCTTCTGAAGTAGACCCAACCGGTGCTGGCGATGTCTTCGCCGCCGCCTTTCTCGTCCATCTTTACCGGCACGGCGATCCCCGTGCCGCCGTCCAATTCGCCAACTGCGTGGCGTCTTTCTCAGTCGAACGCGAAGGTATCACGGGAATTCCAACGTTGGCGATGGTGGAGGAGAGGATGGGGACGGTTAAATAGTTCAAAGAGATTTCTTTCTCATAGGCTATCGCTGAGATCAAGAGAAGAGGGAGGGACGTATGCATTTTGATGAGTGGCTGCTTGTTTCTTCGTTGCTGCTCCTCGCAAGTATCGTCGCCTGGAAAATCTCGAGCCGGTTGGGCATACCAGCCCTGCTACTCTTCTTAGGCATTGGCATGCTGGCGGGTTCCGATGGCCCTGGTGGAATCTATTTTGATAACGCGCAGCTAGCACAAGACGTAGGCATTGTGGCTCTGGCCTATATCCTCTTTGCCGGAGGGCTGGAAACGGAGTGGAAAACCGTTCGTCCCGCGCTTGGCGGTGCGCTCTCCCTCTCTACCATTGGAGTACTCTTAACGGCCGTGATCGTAGCGGTCTTTGCCCTTTTTGTGCTGCATGTCTCTTTCGCTGAGGGTTTGTTGTTGGGGGCCATCATCTCAGCTACCGATGCTGCTGCCGTCTTCAGTGTGCTGGGAGCCAGAAACCTGCAACTTACGGGAAAGCTTCTGCCGCTCCTCGAACTAGAATCTGGCACAAATGATCCGATGGCCGTCTTCCTCACGATTGGTCTGACATCTTTGCTCAGCAATCCGCAGGAGTCGGTGTTGAGCTTGCCCCTATTATTTGTGCAACAAATGGGCGTGGGAGCGATACTGGGGCTCCTCATAGGATGGGCGGCGGTCTGGCTCCTGGGTCGTCTCTCTCTCGATGTAGAAGGGCTTTATCGGGTATTCACAATCGCACTCGTCCTGTTCGCGTATGCTGCCACCGCGCTACTTGGAGGCAGCGGGTTTCTCGCTGTCTATCTGGTCGGATTGCTGCTGGGCAATAGTTCGGTGCAACGAGTGGATCGGCTCTCGCGCTTTCACGATAGTCTGGCGTGGTTGATGCAAATCGCCATGTTCCTGATTTTAGGATTGCTCGTCTTCCCTTCGCACCTTCCATCAGTTATTGGAAATGGACTGCTCATCACGGCGGTTGCCATCTTTATTGCCCGCCCGGCAAGCGTTCTGATTGCCCTGCTACCGGTCAAAATGTCGCTACAAGAGAAGCTTTTCATTGGATGGGTGGGTTTACGGGGAGCGGTTCCCATTGTCTTAGCTACGTTCCCATTGCTCGCGGGTCTGCCAAAAGCGTCAATTCTCTTCGATCTGGTCTTCTTCATCGTTCTTGTCTCCGTGCTGCTTCAAGGTACAACCGCTCCTCTAGTAGCAAAGTGGTTGGGGGTCATTGCTCCCCCGAAGCAGGCTCAAGAGGAGCAAGAAGAGAAAGCCAGTTTGTAGTCAAATCTCATATTTTTGATTGCATGTTGTACAAATTCGCATAGATGCCATTCAATGCGAGTAACTCCGCGTGCGTACCCTGTTCGCCGATCCCGTTATCAGCTAACACCACTATCCTCTGGGCATTGCGGATGGTTGACAAACGATGGGCAATGACAAGCGTTGTGCGGTTGTCGGCTAACTTTTCCAATGCATCCTGCACAGCCCTTTCACTTTCATTATCCAGCGCGCTCGTCGCTTCATCAAAAATGATCACAGGGGGATTTTTGAGGAAGACGCGCGCGATACTCAACCGTTGCTTTTGCCCGCCTGAGAGTCTGACGCCGCGTTGACCGATATCGGTGTCATAGCCCTGTGGTAATGCCATAATAAAATCATGCGCGTGCGCCTGTTTGGCCGCGTCGATGATTTCTTGTCTGCTGGCGTCAAGTTTTCCATAGCCGATATTGTCCGCGACGGTCCCGGCAAACAGATAGACATCTTGCTGGACAATGCCGATATTTTGGCGCAGTGAGCGCAAGGTCACGTCGCGGATATCCTGCCCATCCAGCAGAATCTTCCCCGCGGTGACCTCGTAGAAGCGCGGAATCAACGAGCAGAGGGTGGTTTTGCCGACGCCGGAAGACCCGACCAGGGCGACGTATTCGCCGGCCTGTATCTCCAGCGAGAGGTCCTTCACGACATAGTTGTGGTCTTCTTTGTACTTGAAGCTGACCTCTTGAAACGCCACATCGCCGCGAACTGCTGTCAGATCGGTTGCGTCCGGCGCGTCCTGCAGGTCGGGCGCGACCTCCAAAATTTCCATGAACCGGTGAAATCCGGTGATGCCTTCCTGATAGAGCCTGCCAAAATTGACCAGCTTCTCTATGGGCACGATGAGGATACTGACGCACAACAGGTACGTCACCAAATCCGCAAGGTCCAAGGAGGCGTGAACAATGGCGGCGCCGCCAAAGATGATGACGGCGATGGTCATGAGCTGGGTAAACGCCAGCAATCCGCCGGAAAAGTACGCCTCGCTCTTGTAGCCGTCGCCACGGCTGGCGAGAAAACGATTGTTCGCGTAGGCAAACTTTCCTCGCTCAACGTCTTCGTTGGTGAATGATTTGACCACCCTCACGCCCGCGAGCGTATCTTCAAGCTGCTCGTTGATATCACCGATGCGGTCCTTGCTGCGGCGCAACGCGATGCTCATCTTCTTGTTGAAGTACAGCGCGAAGACGGCCATGACCGGCATAAAAAGGAAGACGAGCAAGGTCAGCGCGACATTGATCTTCAGCAAGATGACGAAGGCGCCGGCAACCGTCAAAACGGTCACGACGATATCCTCAGGGCCGTGATGATAAAGCTCGGCCAGCGCGAGGGTATCGTTGGTAATCCGGGTCATCAATTGCCCAGTGCGCTGCTCATCATAAAAGCTAAACGAGAGCTTTTGCAGATGGTCGAACAATTCCTGGCGCATGTCGCTTTCCATCCTGGCGCCCATCATGTGCCCCTGGAAGTCAATGAACAGGGTACAGAGGGTGTAGATACCCACCAGCGCCAGCATGAGCGCGCCCATCAGATAGATCTGGTTGAGGGCATGCGGCGTATGGCCTTCCAGGAGATTTTTGGTG
>DATGJV010000487.1:0-2040 GCA_035295005.1 Ktedonobacteraceae bacterium
TCCCAGTTGACGACGTTCCACCAGGCATTGAGGTAGTCGGGACGGCGATTCTGGTATTTGAGGTAGTAGGCGTGTTCCCAGACATCGTTGCCCATGACCGGATACATACCGTTCATCAACGGACTGTCCTGGTTGGCGCTGGAGATAACCGAGAGTTTGCCGCTCTGGTCGAGGACAAGCCATGTCCAACCGGAGCCGAAACGTTTGACACCAGCGTCGTTGAACTGCGTTTTGAAGGTGTCGAACGAGCCGAAGGTCGAGTTAATGGCATTGGCAAGAGCGCCCGTTGGCTGTCCGCCGCCATTGGGCTTCATAATCGTCCAGAACATACTGTGGTTGGAATGACCACCGCCATTGTTCTGAACAGCCGTGCGGATGTTATCCGGCACATCTTTGATGTGGCGCATCAAGTCGTCAACACTCATCGAGGAAAACTGGCTGTTATCTTTCAGCGCAGCATTCAGGTTGTTGACATACGCGGCGTGGTGCTTGTCATGGTGCAATTGCATTGTCTGCGTATCAATGTACGGCTCTAATGCATTGTAGTCATATGGCAGAGGTGGAAGTTCAAAGGCCATAAAAATCTCCTTATTCAAATACTCTCTAGTTCTCTACGGAAGTAGCGGAGCAGAGCATTTCCCTGTACGCTATATCCACTTTCCATTCTATCCAAAACACCCGGCAAGCCGCAAGGGCCAAAAGGACAGTTGTACACAGTGGCACCTTTACCTGTGTACCATTATCCTATTGCCCGGTACGTGTTTTGTGGAATTGTGCCACTCTTAACACGAACGAGGCATTAGAAGTGGATGCACTCTATGCGGTACTGTGGTATGCAGACTTGCGCCATTTCCTTTGCTCCCCTATAATGTGACGATTACGGTGAGAACAGCGTAGTTATAAATAAGGCAATGTGGCAGGTATGTATCCAGTTCATCCAGTAAATCCATTTATTCGCCGCAGCTGGCCTTCACAAAACACATTGTTAGAAGGAATCATAGTATGGATATTGAGGGAACATATACGTTACAAGCGTCACAGGAAGATGTGTGGCATTGTTTGATGGACGCACAGGCGTTGCGACGAGCGATTCCGGGCGTGGAGCGGTTGGAAGTGTTGGGGGAATACAAACATGGCATCACGCTCGATATCAGGCAATCGCCGCTGATGGGGGCGTACCGTGGGCAGGTGACAGTGACGGAGCGGCATTATCCCACCGATTACAGTATCCTGTTTGAGGGCGAGGGTCGTCAGAGTACAATCAGTGGGCAGGGTATTGTGCAATTGCATACGCTTGGTGAAAATACTATTGTGAGCTATAAAGGCGCGGTCAATCTCGGTAAACTGGCGACGTTGCTGCCCGCTCCGGTGGTGAAAGGGGCAGCGAAACTGCTAATCCAGCAATTTTTCCTGGCTCTGGCAGACCAGTTGCGTGTGATGCATCCCGTCCGAGTAATAGAGGTGGGGGGCGGCAGGAGTGGTGAAAATGGCAACAGACAAGTGACAAGTGTTAACGGGGAGGGTTATCGTGCGGGAGCAGAAACGTTGGTAGCACCAACAACGTTTCTTCACCGGGTTGTGCGGCGTCTGGGTATCGGTGGGGGCGATCTTGAGCAGGAATTGTTATGGGTACAGCGCGTGCGGCGCTATGGCGTAATCGTCGGCTTGCTTTTCCTGGTGTGGGTGGGAACCCGTTTGCCACGCCGTTAGGATGCCGGTCATTTATTTGTCCATCATGGAGCGCAGACGGGCTTTCCAATCATCCTCTTCATTGTTGGTTTCCGTTTCGCCAACAGTCCAACTGCGAGCGCCGTCGGCGAGTTTGATTACGGGCGTAGTGTAGGTACGCAGAGGGGTATTGCTCAGGTTGCGCAGCGCAGTCTGGGCCGCTTTGCGTACATCTTGCACCGGGTCTTGCAGCAGTGGCCGAATCAATGGCTGAGCCTCCTTGATGCCGAGGCGGCCCAATGCCCTCGCGCTGGCGGAACGCTCATCGGAGGTGGGAGACAGCAGTAAGCTTTCGATATCGGCAGCCATTTC
>DATGJV010000488.1:0-3492 GCA_035295005.1 Ktedonobacteraceae bacterium
AGATCACCTTCGCCATCGGTGTTGCTCTGTCGGCAAGCATGGCCCTCGTAGCCTTCTTCCTGCTGAAAAATTTTCGCCAGACAGAAAAAGCGTGAGGCGGAACATAACGCAAAGCAACGTTCCAGAACGAAAGAGCTAAAGGCGAATAAGCAAGGGACGGCCGCATGAGGTTCACTGAGAAAACGAAACACACTCTTCAGTGAACCAGCAGGCCGTCTTTCTGTTCATGCAGTATGGTATGGTCAGGGATTCTCCCCTCTTGACATTTGTTCTATTTATCAACATAATGGGAGCGTGCTTAACAAAACGGTTGAGAAGCTTCTTCCTCTTTAGAGAGTGAGAGTATCACAGATGAATGCATCCATCTTCTTCCAGGGTGGCACGCTGGTTCTCCACAGTTCCGAGAACATCGAACACGTTCCGGCACCATTTCAACTTGTAAAGGGTCGCTGGCGCAGTGAAGCCTATCACTACCATGAAGTGTTGCCGTGGATACGGGAACGGGACATTCGCAATGCTGTCCCGCGCTGGCCGCGACTTGCACTGGAACTGCATGATACAAGAGAGCCACATGCGTACCAGATTCAGTCTCTTGATGCCTGGAAACAGGCCGGAGGGCGTGGAAGTATCGTTCTGCCGACGGGGGCGGGAAAAACGCTCGTGGCAACCCATGCGATCCGTCACGTCAACTCTTCAACCGTTGTCCTCGTCCCGACGACGAGTCTGGTCTACCAGTGGTACGCCCTCCTAACGAATGTTTTCCAGACCGAGATTGGCGTGTACTACAGCGGCGAGAAGCGCGTCCTTCCTCTGACCGTAACGACCTATCACTCGGCGGGCGATTTGATCGCTGAATACGGCAATACCTTCAAATTGCTCATCTGCGATGAAGTCCATCACTTACCTGCTAAAACGTGGGGCGAGGCAGCACTCATGGCACCTGCCCCTTTCCGCCTCGGGTTAACCGCGACCTATCCCGAAGAACACGAACAAACCGGAGAACGCTGGCGACTCGATGATCTGATCGGGCCGATTGTCTATACACAGCGCCTTGAGACGCTGCTGGGAGTGCAGCTTGCGGAGTATCGCACCCAGCGTGTGCGCGTGGATTTGACAGAGGAAGAACGCGCACGCTATGAGGCTGCGCATGCGACCTACCTGGGTTTTGTCCGCGAGCGGGGCTTGCAGAGAACGCATGGTGCCGGATGGTTGCGCGAACTCATGCGCCTCTCAGCAGTTGATCAAGATGCCCGGCGTGCCTGGCTCGCACGGAGACAGATACTGCACCTTCTTGATAGCTGTCAGGGGAAGTTCGCGGCTCTTGAGGCATTACTCCACGAGCATACAGGGAAACGCATTCTCGTGTTCACCGAATCCAACGAGGTCGCCTACAAGATTTCGCTTCAGTATCTTGTGCCTGTGATTTCCCATGAGACAAAGGTCGCCGAGCGTAAGCATATCCTCGATGCGTTCCAGAACGGGCAGTATAGCGTGGTCATTACCTCCAAAGCTCTCAATGAAGGGGTTGATGTACCAGAAGCGAAAGTGGCAATCGTGCTTGGAGGAGGTGCAAGCAAACGCGAATACCTCCAGCGTCTCGGGCGCATCCTCCGCAAAAAAGAGCCACTCGAGGCCCTGCTCGTCGAAGTCCTCGTGCGCAATACTATAGAAGAGGGAAAAGTGCGACGGCGTTACGTAGCCAGGGAGAACGGCTGATGCTGACCAGCGAATTAATCAAACCCAGGTTACGCATTCACGGATCAACCTTGCGCGTAGAGATGGTGAATGAGCATGATCCGTTTTTACAACAAACAGCACAGGACCTCATCTGCTTATTCCAACGCTATAAAGGCCAATCGCATGCAGCATGGGAAACGGCAATGCGTGCATACGAAGGTACGCGCCTTGATTACGTGTTCATTCGCGGGCTGGCGAAAGTTCTGGCGGATTCCGCTACGTTCACGCCACTGACGACGCCTCTTTCCCCATCAATGCTGCGCGAACGCACGTTTGCATATGGCCCTGTTTTTGAAAAGCCTGACATGTTACATCCTGCGACACGCCAGGAGGTGCTTCAGGAGATCGCATATGAACCTGGACTTTCTATAGCAGAGCATGACGAAATGCTGTACGCGGACCGTCATGCTTCGTATCGCCTCGCGGATGCCGGCCCGGCATGGACACCGGTAGAGCTACTGGCCCGCTATAACCTGGAATTAGCGCGAGGAGCCCTCTACTGGGCTTCACATATCACAATCGAGGTAGCGAACAACTACAAAGACCTCTGGAAGTTTATCAAGTTATTCAAGTTGATGTTCCTGGCGCAGCCAATGCAAGGGGGAGGATACCGTATTGATCTTGATGGGCCGATCTCTCCCTTTGTCACCTCGACTCTCAGGTATGGCAGACAACTCGCGGCATTTTTCCCTGTTTTACTGCTGTGTGAGCGCTGGCAGATGCATGCATATGTTCGTCCGCCTCATGCAAGGAGAGAAACGATGTACCGGCTTGATCACACGTGTTCTCTACGTTCCCACTTCAAAAGTTCCGGCGTCTTCGATAGCCGCCTCGAGGAGGATTTTGCGAGCGAGTTTGAGCAAAAGGTTGGCGGCAAACGCGGACACTGGCAACTTACTCGTGAAAGCGAAGTCCTCCTGCTCGGGGATACTGTCATGGTGCCAGATTTTGTGCTGGCCGACACCGAAGATGAGCAGCGACGTATTCTGATCGAGCTGGTTGGTTTCTGGCACCCAAACTACCTGCGCAGGAAGGTAGAGAAGGTCCGTGCTGCCAATTGCGCTCATCTTCTGCTCCTCGTTTATCAAGGGTTGAATGTCACGGAAGAAGACTTTCAAGATACCGCGAGCCAGGTCATTTTCTTCCAGAAAAAACCTGTGCTGAAAGAGGTGATGAAAACAGTCGAAGCAATGGCTGAGCGCGTGTATGGCCCGCGCAAAAAGCCCGCACGTAGGGGTAAAAAATAAGCAAGATACAGGCACTTATGCCTGGGAGTGTTAGACTGAGAAATGGATAATTGCCTCTTAGACGTAACCGGAACCGGCAAATAAAACCACTTGCCCAGGTCCAGGGCAAGTGGTTTCTTGCTATACTACCTGTACTACAGCCACGGGAAGACGGTCAAAATATCAACGCCCCATCTCCAGTTGCTCACCCCGTATGCCCAATCAGGCGTCAATCCCACCTCAATAAACGAGCCAGAATAGCCTAGGAGAGCGCCATCGGCCACATGCTCGCCTACGTAGACGCTGCTCGTGTTGATTTGCACGTACATGTATGGTGATCCGCCCGCGTGGCTGGGATAGTCGAGCTTCCAGGTAATGTCCATGACGCACTCGCCATCCCAACATTCCTCATGGCTAAAGGTGATCGTGCCAGAACGTAATGCCGTAACGGGCAAACCCTGTGTCCACAAATCTACGCCATGCTCGTAATTTTGCCCGTAGCGTTGCGTTATCGGACAATGGTCCCACT
>DATGJV010000489.1:0-3618 GCA_035295005.1 Ktedonobacteraceae bacterium
TGAACGTGGGCAGCGCGGCGGCGATGTCAAAATCTGGCTCATGGCCTATCTCTTGCTGGCAAAGGTAAAGAACGCGCTCGGTGACTGGGAAGGCGTGAAGAGTATTTTGGAGCGGGTTGAGCGTATGATACGACAGGCAAACTTTACACGCGCCGGGGTGTGGTTGGAAGCTGATCGCGCATTATTAGAGATTGAGAAAGGCAACATCGCGGTAGCCGCGAACTGGGTGCAGATGTGTGGATTGGATGTAGATGCCGAGCCAACGTATGCGCTGGAGTACGATTACTTTATCCTGGCGCGTATGCTGCTTGCCCAGGGTTGCACAGAGAAGGCAATACATATAGCCTCACAGTTGTCGCGCATGGCAGAGGCAAAAGAGCGTACTGGCGTCATGATTAGCAATCTGTCCCTGTTAACGGCGGCGTATGAAGCAGCGAATAACTCAAAACAGGCAATGCGTGTTCTCGCAAAGGCACTTTCGCTTGCCGAGCCGCAGGGGTATATTCGTACCTTTGTAAACGAGGGGATAGTAGTAGAACATGTGCTGAAAAAGATGCATAAAGTATATCTAGCACGACATCTGAATGGTAATAATCACGAATGGACGTTTTCGTTGCACTATGTTGACACCTTGCTGGCTGCGTTCGGCAATACGCAAGCCGTCCTGGAGAGCCAGACCGAGACGGTGCAGAACAGCCAACTAAGGCAACAATTGCCCGAATCCCTGAGCGAGCGTGAATATGAAGTATTACAACTGATCGCCGCAGGTCAATCAAATCGTGAAATCGCACAAGACCTCATTGTGGGGGTGAACACTGTCAAGACGCACATCAAAAGCATCTATGCCAAACTGGATGTGCATAGCCGCACACAGGCGCTGGTACGCGCTCAATCTTTACGGTTATTGTAGGCAAATATACCTCTTAATCACCCTCCTGACCTTGCCCAATCACCTCTTTGGGTGGCGAAATTCTCTTATCTGTTCAGGTACAATCAACGAATAGAGACTATTACATACCACTACTCAGGAGGAACATTCTGTGAACACACGGTTGAGAGCAATAGATACTCGTACCTTATCACCCGCGAAAAGGAGATATGCTGGTATTGCACCTTTCACCTTCGCTGCCTACAGCAACGCGCACGAGGAGCATCCTGAACGCAACGAAGATACCATGCTGGTTGAAAGACGAAGAGGGCTGGCGGCAGTTTTCGATGGCGTGGGTGGAGTAGACGGTGGAGATGATGCTTCACAGCTAGCCGCAAGAGTGATACGCCGGGCATGGAAGCGTGCATTGCAACAACAACAACCCGATCGCAATGCGAGTCTGCTCATGCTCCGCGGCGACCTCGATATTCAGGCTCTTTTGCATCAACTGCTCGATGAAGCCCAGTCGGCCCTCAGCGATGAAGGAGAGCGTAGAGCAAAAGCGGCTTCAATTACTGATGGAAACGTCAGTTACCCTGAAACGACAGCCGTAGTAGCGGCGCTCTGCCAATGCCCTGACCAATCTGACTGGCAACCTGAGAAGAAGGGATATATTATGGGCTATGCCCATATTGGGGATAGCCGCATCTATCTCCTGCGACCGGGCGAGTCATTGCAAAGATTGACGCTTGATGATGGGTACTCTACGAAAAAAATTCACGATCATACAATCAGTGAAGAGGATGCTTTGCGTATTGATCAGACGACTCGTGCTGAGCAACTTACTGAAACGGAACGCGAAATTTTTGATAAACGCTATGGTATCACGCAAAGTTTGGGTCATTTGAATCCGAAACAAACATCCATTACGATACACACTGCCCAGACGATGATTTTCCCCGGCGATCGCGTGTTGCTGTGCAGTGATGGTATTCATGATAATCTGACTGATGCTGAAATTGAGGCGATTATCCGTGGTCGGGCGCGTACTACCGTTGCTCGTCACCTTGTTCAGCACGCGCTTGAACGCTCACGAGAAACGCACCTCCGCGCAAAAAAAGATGATATGAGCGCCATCGTCATTACCTGTAACTTGTAATGTGTCATTTCGAGAGGGTTGAATACATGAGCGACAACTGGCTACGGGAGTATGTTCTCCTGGCATTTCGTATTCACAGAGTGGTACAGACAGTATATGGAAGTCAATTCGTTGAAGCTTACTATGGGCCACCAGAATGGCGTCAACAGGCCGAGTCTGAACCGGAGCTGTCCGCCGCGAATCTTGTGCGGCAGACTATGACGCTGGCAGATGCATTACCGGCGCAAGAATTTGCATCTCAGAGAGCGAGCTATCTGGCGAAACACGTCATAGCAATGGAGACATTGTGCCGCAAGCTCTGTGGAGAACCATTTCCATTGGAGGAAGAGGCAAAATGTTGCCTTGATATTTCCCCGGTGTGGACTCCAGAAGAGCAGTTTGAACAGGCACATGCTCTTTATGAGATGGTACTGCCAGGAACAGGCAGTATCGCAGAACGCTTAAAGGATTACAAATCATCTCTTGCCTTTCCCCTGGATCAAGTTGACGTACTGAAAAGCTTCATTGATCAGGCGTTTGTCGAAGCTCGCAAGCGCACGCTTGTTCTGATGGAACTTCCTGCCGGAGAAACGATAGAGGTTCAGTACCTCCCGGAGAAAGCGTATGATGCAGCGGCTCGTTATGATGGTAACTATCGCACACGCATTGAGGTGAACGTCGTTGCCAGCGCAGCAGAACTGCCGCGCCTGTTCGACCACAAAGTGTGCCACGAAGCCTATCCTGGTCACCATACAGAATATGTACTGAAGGAGCAGTACCTCTATCAGCAACAGGGATATATAGAGCAGGCGCTAGTATTGACCCTCTGTCCACAATGCGTCAACACCGAGGGCATTGCGATGATGGCCCACGAGATGATCTTCTCTCCAGGAGAAGCCGAGCAATGGATTGCGGAGCATATATATCCATTCCTGCATAAAGAAGTGGATGCGACGATTTTGCTGCGACTGCGCCAGGCAAGTGAAATGCTGTTTAGTGTCTGGGACAATGCGCTCATGCTGCTGGATGAGGGCAGATCAGAAGCCGAAGTGGCGCAGTACTTTATGCGGTATATGTTGGTTGCGGAAGATAAGGCGGTCCAGATGGTTGCTCACTTGAAACACCCTGTAGATGGATTATACACATTGACGTATGTAGGTGGACAAAAGCTGTTACGACCGTGGTTGCAAGGACCGGACAGAGTTGCTGTTTTTCGCCACTTCTTGAAAAAACAAATCAATCCTTCGAGTTTGGTACTATAAAAAAGGAGGCGCATACCATGCCAGATTTCCCTGAATCGGTAACGAATCACTACACCACATTGATACAATCTCTCTGCGATATCTCCGAAGCCTATCTCTACGAGGGTAAAATGGATGAGTCGGTGAGCATCCTGAACATCGGTGAGCAGCTTGCGAAGGCAAAGGAAGTAGCGCCGAAAGACGCGATGAAATTGCTATTGCAACAGAGCAATGTGCTGGTTATGAATTATTTCCTGACCAATAGCGACTTTGATGCAGTGCTATCAACGGTTCTGCGTGCGCAACTGGCTGCTGAGAAAGCTAATGATGAGCAGGGGAAAGCAGACGCATTACAATTGTTTGGAATGGCA
>DATGJV010000490.1:0-10486 GCA_035295005.1 Ktedonobacteraceae bacterium
TCGTGTGATACCACGTGCAGCAAGATACCCAAAGACCGTTCCAGAAATGGCGGCGATAAGGGTAACGGCGATACACGTGATGATGATCAGCTGCAAAAAGTCCGTGAGCAGTTGGAAGATATCCGGTTTAGCCGTTTTCAGGATCAGCACACCCTGGAGGTTTCCCGTGTTTCCAACTATGGGAGCTTCCGCCACCAGTGTACCATCTGCTTCAACATTAACTTCGCTCGTTGTGCCTCTGCTATCACGCAATACGTCCTGGAGATTAGCCCAACTTTGTGGAGACAGTTGCGTTTGCATAGAAGTATTGGCCTGTACAGCATGCGAGCCAACCGAGGCTAACACCTGCCCCTGCGTATTTACTACCGTAAGAAAGATAAGCGTATTGGATTGACCTGGAGGTCCTTGACTGGGCAAGGCAGTATTGATGACAGAGAGTCCATCTGTCAGCTCCTGGGGATCAGGTGTACCATGCACAAAGTATGTTGCGACCTGTGGAGTTTCTTTTTGCAAGTCGCCCAATAAAATGCCAGGAAGATTGAAGCTGACAAACCAGAGGACAATAGCAATAAAAATCAATTCGATGAACAGAAATGTGACAACTGAAGTCAACGTATATGATAACGTCAGCTTTCCGCGCAACCGGCTAAAAGGTTTCTTAAAGCGTTTTTTTGCCATCGTTTTTTCCCAATCACCTGTGAAGCAACTCGTCCTCAGTATACCATATGATAGTTCGCCTTCTACCTGATTCGAAAATTGCTCCACTTCCTTTCTTGCCTTCCATCTCACTCGTTCGTTTCATATATCAGTATCCAACCAAAGGATACGCGAGAGACAAGTGTTTGTCATGCATCTGGAGATGGATTTACGATAGGACTTCAGGCGGATAGGAAATATCCTCGCAGCGCCGATTCCTGTACCACTCGTTGTGGGTACAGGAATCGGCGCTTAGTTACACAGCTTTTCGCCCTGTTGTGACTGTAAACAAACCAACCTCTTCCGCCTTGCTCAGTACCTGAGTAAATCCAGCGTTACGCGCCCATGTTTCAAGCTGGGAGGCGGGACGGCATTTCATGACCCATAACACACCGTCGCGATTGGGCAATACGTTTGCAATAAAATCTAGCTGTGGATGGTTCGTCTGCGTGGTAAAGTAGATGGTGCCACCGGGAGCAAGCATCCGGTAGAGCGTATTCAACGATTGCTGAATCGTCTCATCACTCAGGATCAATTCGTACAAACCGGAGACTACGATGATATTTGGTGCGCCCCCTAATTGTGCTTCGGTAGGTGCGGGGTGAAAAGCATCACCTTGCTCATACGCAATATGTTGCAAGCCAGCCTCCTTAGCCAGGTGCATACCCTGCATGACGCCATCCCGCGAGAGGTCGCGGCAGAGAACACGTACATCTCCGCGCTGCTCACTACATTCCCGCAAGAATTCTTGCAAGTAGCGTCCGGGACCAGCCGCGACATCCAGCAAGCGCGTCGGTACATCCTCTGCCCGGTTGCGTTCCACTTCTTCGTGCAATACCTGTTTCAGCACAACACGCCGCGCCCGAATAGCACGCCAGCCTACAGCATTCAGGTAGAGGCGATCAATCAACTTGCCAATACCCAACATGCCATGCGCCTTATTGACATAGACATAATCCAGCATAGAACCGCTATCAAAACCATACGTATAGCCAATACGTATACCCTTGCTCATGCGCCCGGCAGTTGAGAGCAGACCCCGCATAACTGCCCATTTCGCACGCCCAAAGGGGCCATATTGCTTTACACGAACCTGTCCAGAATTAACCTGTACGTTCCCTTGTTCAACCAGCGTAACATTTGTCTTCATGATGACCATTCTCCTTTGTTGGATAACAAAAACATACAATTGCAAGATGATTTGATAGTACGGCAACACATGCTTATCGCCACAAGAGTTGCGCGAGATAGTAGACCAGCGGGGTGACCAGCAAGAGGCTATCAATACGATCAAGCAGGCCACCAAAACCCGGTAACAATGCTCCGGCATCTTTCACACCACGTTGTCGCTTGAGCAGGGATTCCAGCAAATCGCCCCAGGCACTGCCCAGCCCGATGGTGAGTACCAACAACACTCGTTGCCACAACGGAAGGGCTGGTAGGGCAAAGGCCGCAATCACTAGCGCGAGCGCCGCCCCAAGTACATTGCCCGCGACACCACTCCACGTTTTATTTGGACTGAGGTGAGGAGCCAAACGCGGGCCACCAAGCGTTTTCCCGACGCAAAAGGCTCCAACATCGCTCAGCGCCACTCCCAGACCAACAATAAACACCAAACCCGACATATTATCAGCACTCAACGCTACTAGAAATGCTGGCAACCAGCCCAGGTAGAGGTAACCCCACAATCCTACAATGCCCGTCACAAAACGTTTGCCAATCTCAGTTTCGCCTTTCACAGGCTGCAAAGCCAGCATTGACCAGACAAAAAAACCGATAATTGGGCCGAACGCAAGCATTGATGAACCAAATAGCCATACTGCCGCTATGGTGATCCACCCACCCGCTACAAGGGTAAGGCGATAGCCCGTTGGTATTCCTGTCAAAAGGACGTATTCTCGCCCACCTTGCCAGCAGAGAAAGGCACACAGGATAGCTATAGCCAACGGGCCGCTTAACAATGCGCCCGCAAAAAGAGGCGCAATAATTACCCATGTCAGGTAACGCTGCCACAAAACCCGCTCAAAGGACGATGCACTTTTCGTCGTGATATTTTTATGTAAACGAACTTGAAAAACATGGAATATGATCAGTGCAAACGCTGCAATACCAAACATCACGACGAAAAGGGTTGCAAGTGGGATAAACAACGAATCACTGATAGGATTGTTGAACCAATGCATTGTCATCAGTACTCTCCTTTACCCCTGTTTCAAATCGCAATAGGCCCACCAATAACGCTGCACTATGGTGACAATGGTGGCAGGAATGAAGGCTAGTAGAAGCCAGTTCCATGCCGATGGCCCGAAGAATAGGGGGAAGGGCGAGAAAGCCGCCATATAGATCATGCGGTCAGCTTTTGCCAGAAGACCACCATACTGCCTTTTACCACCGGCGGCTTTCGTAACGATGCCGAGATAACTATTCAGCAACACCAACACGAGTGTTCCCCAGGCCAGAGGTGCGAATACGCCACTATTCAACGCCAGCCCAACGAAGACCAGCGTATCGGCGAAACGATCACAACACTCGTGGAACACCTCGCCCAGAGGACGTGTCATGCCAGTCCGGCGGGCAACCAGCCCATCAAGCGCATTGGCCGCCAATCGTCCAATCGCGAAAGGAGCCACTGCCAGTAATAAGAACGGCCACCGCGCAGAAAATGCCAGCGCCGCTCCCATCAAACCGGCGCAGACAACACCAGAGAGCGTGATGATATCGGGATGTACGCGCCGCTCCACCAACCAGTTTTCCAATGTAGTTAAGCGTCGTTGCCACCAGGGTTTTATTGCATATATACCTCTATAACTTTTCGTTGCCATTGTTTTATCCTCCGAAAACTACACGTTTTTAGCAGTGCGGGATAATCTGCGTACCTGCCGTTCGATTTCGGCCACTACTTCAAAGACATCATCACCAGGCGTAAAGTGCAAAGGTTTACCAAAACGAAGTGTGACTGTCCGTCTGCGGGGGAGTGTGGCTCCCTTTGGCAAAGCTTGATGTGTTCCCTCAATCCAGATCGGCACTACAGGTGCAGTACCCGCTAACGCCAATCGCCCAACGCCTGTTCTGAACAATTGCATTTGACCATCTTTGCTGCGCGTTCCTTCCGGGAAGAGGAGAACGCTTTTTCCCTCTTTCAGCAGTTGTGCAGTATATGCCAGACTATTGCCGCATGCCGGGCCTTTGCGCTCGAATGGGAAAGCATTGATCAGGGAGCGGACAAGCATACCTTTCCTCCAGTTCGTGAAAAAGTAGTCCGCTGCGGCTGCGACCCGTAAGCGCAACCGCAAACGTAGGGGCAAAGACGCCAGCACAACCGGCGCGTCGAGATGGCTTGCATGATTCGCGGCAAAGATATATGGGCCTGCACCTTGCAGATTATCTATTCCCTCTACCTTCAGAGGAACAAATAATCGCAATGCTGGAAAGAGCATCACCTGACGTAGTGCCTCGTGAAACCACTCCGTCACTACATCTTCACGAGAACTGACATTCTCAGGGGCATCTATCAGTTTGACATCCTTCTCTGTTACTACCATGAACAATTCCCTTTCCTATAGAGCTAGCATCACCACTCGTTTGCTTTTGCTAACCTGTGCTAAGTGTAATGCGAACAGAGGTCAGAGGTAGAGTGTCAAATGTCCCATTTGTGGGTTTTGCGAGATATCATTGTGTATATTGCAACGAGAATGTTTGATTTATCTCATCCATATATGTTATAAAGAGCGTTGGAAGAATTGCAGAAAGAGAAGGGAATATCGGATGCGCTGGCATCTCCAGGGGTTATGGAAGAATTCTGATTTTTTGAAGCTATGGCTTGGCCGGACAATCTCCAATATGGGCAATGGTATTACTGGTATTGCGTTACCGCTTACCGCCGTACTGGTTTTATCGGCGACTCCAGCACAAATGGGTATCATCGGTGCGCTTGAAGGGATATCAGTACTCCTTTTTGGCCTGATAGCAGGTGTGTGGGTGGATCGTCTGCGTCGTCGCCCGGTATTAATTGTCACAGATATCAGTCGCGCTCTGGTAATAAGTTCTATTCCTGCTGCCGCATTGTTAGGAATCTTACGCATTGAGCAGGTCTACATTGTCGCTGCCCTGGTAGGGATACTGACTGTTTTTTTCAATGCTGCCGATGCGTCGTATCTTCCAGGTCTGGTACAATCCACGGAACTGGTGGAGGGAAACAGCAAACTTGGTATCAGTGACGCGCTCGCAGAGATGGTTGGACCTGCTATAGCCGGTGCGCTAGTTCAGATTTTCAGCGCACCACTTGCCATTGTCGTTGATGCCTTCACATTTCTTTTTTCGGCTCTATGCATGGCACGAATTCGCAAACCAGAACCCGCGCCAACTGAGGTCGAGCCACGAAGTAGCGTCTGGCATGAAAGTGTAGAGGGACTGCTGTTTGTACTGAGGCATCCGCTCTTACGGGCGCTCGCTGGCAGTGCAAGCCTCTTCAATTTCACCGGTATGTTTATTGGAACACTCTACACGCTCTATGTTGTACGCACACTTGGCCTATCACCGACAATATTAGGTTTGCTGGTCGCCACAGGTGGCTTGAGTGCGCTTGCTGGAGCTTCGGTTGCCCGGCCTGTCATAGAGCGTATTGGTCTCGGTCTCGCTATTGGAGGAGGTCTGTTTATCTATGGACTGGTGGGACTGCTCATGCCCCTCGCCTTTGGCCCTGTTCCTGTAGTAGCAACACTCCTCTTTACCAGTCAACTGGTAGGTGACGCTGCGATATCAACGTATTTTATTGCTGAATTGAGCTTGCGCCAATCGCTCATCCCTCATCATTTATTGGGACGAGTCAACGCAAGCATACAGCTTTTGACAGGCGGAATGGCCCCACTCGGTGCGTTGATAGCGGGTATCATTGCTGAATATGTTGGGGTGCGGTCCACTCTCTTTATAGGCGTAGCAGGGGTTATCAGCGCGGGACTCTGGTTGCTTCTCTCACCGGTGAGCAAGATACGTACATTTGATGCGAAACCCGAGGAATCTGAATAGAGCATAAAGAAGTCCATACAAATGACTTTCGCGAAAGTCATTTGTATGGACTTCTTTATTCATTAATGGTTGTGATGCGCTCGCGGAGACATCGCCCAGAAAATTGCGATGATGAACACGGCAAATAGGACAAGCATAATGGCAGCCAGCACGTCAACAAAGTTGGTGAGGTCAATCTGGAATACAGCGGCACTAATGAAGAGTAATATCAGAAGAGCGCCTATAATAGGGAAGATGAGCATCATATTGAAACGAGTCGTGGGATTGACAGGCTGTCTCGGATGCACCATATATTCCATGTCAGTATCAAGAGGTTCCATGAGCTACCTTTCTACATCAAGAGGTGTCATCGTTATTAAACACCTGCATGGTAAGCAGACGTATTTCACATCTAGCAGACTTCCCGGCCCCGTTGGCACTGTTTGCGACTTGCGTACACGACGCAACCTGCCGGGACAGCTAACGTTGCAGAGGTATCAATACCCGTAATTTCAAAATACCATACTCAATACCATCTGCTGGCACTATTATAGCGTGTCCCTCGAGGGAACGCAACCGCTGCCCCTTTTTCCCGTTTTCAGGGTAAAAAAAATCGGCCTCGTAGGCCCTATGCAACGGAAGTCTGTACGGAAGCAGACCAATTCACCGAGTCGGTACTCGACGCTGTATTCTGTTCGTGCACGGTAGAAATAGTCGGCAAGGAGCGAAACTTGTTGAGATACCGTCGTATGTCCAGTGCGTTCATCTGGTACATCGAGCCATCAATAGTCGCTGAGATTTGCCCTTCAACTATCGCGCTACAAAGGTCAGCAAACGTTGGGATACGGTCAGCCATGAGATAACCTCCCTACAAGATACTGTATACTGTCGTTCTCACCGGTATCGGTTACACCAGATTTCATGGTTCTACCCGATATACGCATATGAACACCTACAAGTTTCAATATGCTCTACAGTGAAGAACACAGCAACAGGGCCGTTTATTTCACGTATCGGTAGTCTCTACCGATTCATCATCCTCCTCTTCGTCGGCATCAAATACTGCATCATCATCCAACAAACCCGCTATAGGGTCAATATACATCACTTTGCGCCGTAGGTCAACCTGTTTCACAACATCTTTTATCGCGGGAATGAGATTTTGCTCATTGGTGGCAGATTTAATGACATAGACATCATTGCTTCCCGTCACAATAATATCCACGATAGTTCCAACAACACGCCCTCTGGTGGTAATCACCTGCAGCCCAAGAATGTCATGTTGATAGTAAGAATCGGGCGGCAGTTGCGCAAGCTCGCTTTCGGGTATGGTGATGTCGAAATTGCGCAACTTCTCCGCGGTATTCGCATCATCAATACCTTGCAATTTGAGAACAACCATTTCCCCTTTGTAGGGGCGAACACGCTCTATGCGATGCCGAATATGGTTGGGGCCGACATATATAGCATCAAGTTCTTTGAAGCGGTCTGGAATGTCGGAAAGAACCATCACTTTCAGCTCGCCTTGTACGCCAAAAAGGGCTACCACTTTACCGACAGTAGCCCATTCTCTCTCCTGTTGTTCTGGCACAGGTCTCTGCTCTCTTTGCTCTCTACAATATTTCTAACGATGTATGACGGCCTTCACGTGTACCGCCCGCCCGCAGTAGAGTTCGCATGGCCCGTGCGACACGCCCCTGACGGCCTATCACTTTACCGAAATCGTCCGGTGCTACATGGAGTTCCATTACCAGCGCATTGCGGTCATTGCGCACTTCGCGCACCTGCACGGCAGATGGGTCATCTACCAGTGACTGAGCAATATACTCAACCAGTTTACGCATCTCTTAACCCTTATAGATTATTGTTCGGTCTGAGCAGTTTGAGCCGCCTTGCGAGCAGCCTTTTCCTGCTCGAAACGACCGGCTACGCCTGTCCGTTTAAGCAATGATTCCACAGAATCGGTCGGCTGAGCGCCATTTCTGAGCCAGCCCAGGACTTTCTCTTCATCAATCTTAATGGTCGAAGGGTCGGTCAGTGGATTGTACCACCCAACCTGCTCAATAATGCGACCGTCGCGGGGTGACCGTGAATCGGCAACGACGACGCGATAGCTTGGAGTCTTTTTCTTCCCTGTACGTTTTAAACGAATTTTGACAGTCATGCTTTCTTTTTCTCACCTCTTCCCCACTTAATGGGGTATGCTTTCATTCGAGCAACACCTACCAACTAACGCAATAGAGCGCCCACTGGTTACGGCGTAGATAGGATAGCATGCACAGGCTCTTTTGTCAATCTTCTCAGCTATTTCAGCCAGGGCTTTGATTGCCTGGAAAACGGGAAGCAACGGAATGAGAGTGTGCCGACGATAGCTAACGAAAGAAAAAGTCATAGTGAAAAAATAGACATGATAACGTCTTCTTGTACGAGTTACAAGCGATGCAGATGTATCAGAAAGTTTGGAGCGCATTAATACTGTATATGCGCATAAGAAAAAGGCAGAAGCTCTGATATGACAGATCGCTGAACCTGAATAGTTGAACGTTCAACCACAAAATAGTCTGACACATGTTTAGAAAGGAATACTTGAATGCTTTCCATGACAAAGAAATGGTTTACGCTGTCACTTACTCTTGTGCTGGTTGCCATCCTGGCTGCAACCTTTACCGGCACCGTCAGTGCAGCCTCCACGAGGAGTGCTACTTCCTCAGCAAAAATAGGCCATCGGGGAACACTGGTCACAGCCAGGAACTTCCGCCAGTTCTTTCCCAAAGCCCATATTATTCACACCAAAATTGGTCCCAATTTCGTTACCTGTTCTTCCGACTCTTTTCAGTCGTACCAAAACTCGAAATTTGTTTCCACGGAGTTGAGCTATTCCGGTGGCAATTACGCGATGTTGCGAGCGCGAGCTTCTCAGCTTGGCCCCTGGGAGCAGTATACTGTTTGTGTTGACGATTCGACAAGCCTCATGACCATTCAATCTCAGGCAAATGGGCTGTTTGTCTCGGCTGAACTAGGCTATTCTGGTAGCAGTTATGCAATGCTGCGGGCCCGAGCCGCTAGCGTCGGTCCCTGGGAACAATTCTTCTTATATTGCGGCATTCCTACATGCAGTATTCAATCGAAGGCAAACGGTCTATTCGTTGCTGAAGAGGATTGGTACTGGGGAAATGGCTATGGTATGCTGCGAGCCCGTACCGCGCCGCAAAATATTGGGACGTGGGAGGAGTTCATCATGAACCCTGCATAGTACCGGAACAAATGTGCTGTTCATAAAAAGGAGTGTACACCGCTCAGAGAACTTGCAACAAGTTTTTGAGCGGTGTACACTCCTCTTAAACATGTGCATAAACAAAGCAATCTCTGACGCTGCTACTAAATGGAGAAGTACGTCACTACTACTGCTACGAAAGAGGAACTATGCAATGCGCCGTACAAAGATCGTCTGCACAATAGGACCTGCTACGAACAGCGAAGCACAACTCGAACAGCTTATGCGGGCAGGTATGAACGTTGCCCGGCTCAATTTTTCTCATGGTACACATCAGGAGCATGAGCAGGTCATTGAACGGGTACGTGCGATTTCTGCTCGACTTGGCTATGCAGTAGCTATTTTACAGGATTTACAGGGACCAAAAATACGTGTAGGCATGCTCCAGGATGGGAAACCTGTTACACTTGTCAATAATACCCAGGTAACCATTACCACCCGTGATGTAACAGGAAATGAGCAGATTATCTCCACAACATATAAAGCTTTACCACAGGATGTGAAAGTTGGGGACCGCATTCTGCTCGATGACGGTCTATTGGAACTGAGCGTTTTGAGCGCGAACGGAACCGATGTGCAGTGCCTGGTCGTTCATGGTGGTGCGCTTGGAGAGCATAAGGGTATCAACCTGCCAGGGGTCGCAGTGAGCGCCCCTGCGCTGACAGAGAAGGATCGCAATGATTTGCAATTTGGCATCAAACACGGGGTAGATTACGTCGCGCTCAGCTTTGTCCGCAGACCAGAAGATGTGCGTGAAGCAAAAGACCTTATCCAGCAATACATTACAGAGGCATATGGGGAAGAGGAAAAGCGGAATATCCCACTCATCGCCAAAATAGAGAAGCCAGAAGCTATCGAACATCTCGACGATATACTAACTGTCACCGATGGTGTAATGGTGGCACGCGGCGATCTGGGCGTCGAGATGGCCCAGGAGAAAGTACCACTGATACAGAAGCGCATTATCGCCCGTTGTAATGACCTCGGTTTGCCCGTCATTACCGCGACACAGATGCTAGAGTCAATGGTCACCAATCCCCGTCCCACTAGAGCAGAGGTTAATGACGTGTCAAATTCTATTCTTGATGGAACTGATGCCGTGATGCTCAGTGCTGAAACATCAGTTGGAGCTTTTCCTATTGAGGCAGTTCAGATGATGGTTCGCATCGCGCTGGAGACTGAAACCAACTATCATACGACCAAAGCACCTGTTCACAAACATCGTTCTCTCGCTCAGGCAGTCAGCCATGCAGCACGTGCGCTTGCTGAAGATACAAACATACAAGACATAGTTGTTTTCACACGCACTGGAAATACAGCCCATCTCATTTCAAAAGACCGTCCCCGCGTACCTATTCTGGCGTATACTCCCTCCAATTACGTCTATAATCAACTTGCACTGTGGTGGGGAGTCTGGCCCTTCCAAATAAGTATGCAGGGTACAACAGAGGATTTAATACTTCACGTTGAGCAACGATTGCAAAACGATCGGCTCGTGCAGCATGGAGAGTA
>DATGJV010000491.1:0-3381 GCA_035295005.1 Ktedonobacteraceae bacterium
TTTACGCTATAAGCGTATACTATAATCAGTTCTCTCCAGGTTTCCGAATAAGCTCTTAGCTAGACTTTATCCATCGGCTAGACAAAAAGGGAAAGGCAGAGTAAGCTTCCCTCAAATCTGATTGCGAAAAGAGAAAAGAGAGATGCTCAATCTGCCTAAAGGGATTATACATGTGTTGCGCTACTTTGAAGAAAGCTTCAGTGAACGTATCTGGCAATGGGCCAGGGTCTTGCTCATAGGCGCGATTCTGGCCCCGGGGGAACGAACCGTGACAGCGATTTTGCGCGTGATGGGCCTGCAAAACGAGAAGCAATTTCAAAATTATCATCGTGTACTCAATCGTGCCAGGTGGTCGAGTCGAGCGCTCAGCCGCATCCTTTTGTGTCTGCTGGTTCACCTCTTTGTGCCGAAGGATGCCCCCATTGTGGTGGGCATCGACGAAACGATTGCACGACGCCGAGGAGCCAGGATAGCCGCCAGGGGCATCTATCGTGATCCGGTGCGTTCGAGCAAAGAGTTTTTTGTGAAAACCAGTGGACTGCGCTGGATCTCGATGATGCTTCTGGCACCCATTCCCTGGGCCAATCGGGTCTGGGCTTTGCCGTTTTTCACGGTCCTGGCTCCCTCTGAGCGCTACCATCAGCAGCATCGCCAACGACACAAAAAGCTGACCGATTGGGGAAGGCAAATGATGCTGCAACTCCGTCGGTGGCTGCCGGACCGCCACCTGGTGGTGGTGGCCGACAACAGTTATGCCGTTTTGGATCTGTTGGCGGCGGTCTCCCGGCTCCGGCAACCCATCACAGTCATCACCCGCCTGCGCCTGGATGCGGCTTTGTATGAGCCTACTCCTGTGCGTCAGCCAGGGACCAATGGGCGTCCCCGCAAGAAAGGAGAGCGACAGTCAACCCTGGCCTGCCGCGTGGCTGATCCAGCGACCCGATGGCAACCACTGAGCGTTTGCTGGTACGGAAAGCAGCAGAGGGTGATCGAGGTTGCGACTGCCACGGCAGTGTGGTTTCATAACGGCTTGCCTCCCGTTGCCATCCGTTGGGTACTCGTTCGCGATCCACAAGGTCAGTTCGACCCCCAGGCGCTGTTGTGTACCGATCAGCAGGCAGAGGCCGCGCAAATCATTGAATGGTTTGTTTTGCGATGGCAGATGGAAGTGACCTTTCATGAGGTTCGCGCTCATCTGGGCGTGGAGACGCAGCGGCAATGGTCCGACCTTGCCATCGTGCGCACCACCCCTGCCCTGCTCGCGCTCTTTTCTCTGGTCACCATTTTTGCTCATCAGTTGCTCCAGGGGCAAAGCTTGCCCACTCGTCAGGCTGCCTGGTATAGCAAGACCCTTCCGACTTTTTCGGACACGTTGGCTTTGGTTCGTCAACACCTTTGGCCGGTGACACTTTCTTATCTGTCGCCTGCCACACCCGACAGTGTAGAAATCCCTCGGGCTCTGTTTGAGCGCTTCATTCAAACGCTCGCTTTTGCAGCCTGATATGGATAAAGTCTAGCTTAAGAGCCATCTGAATATCCTCCCTGTGAGCCGCTAATCGCCGCAGTTCGGCAACACACAGATACGGTGCAATCGCTTCACGTAAAGCCTGTTCCCGTAATTTTGCCGCGTGGTCGTTTGAAGGCCATATCGTCTCCTCGCAGAGAAAAAGGGAATGCATGGGAGAAGCAGTAGCACGTTTTCTGCTCATTGCTGGACAATAGCAGCATCGTTCTGATCGTGGCATATATAGCAGTTCCTTTCAGCATATATGAAAAACCCCGGGAATATGTTTTCCGGGGTTGGTGGTGTTGGTAGATGACAGTGAAATGTTCGTCAGTGCTACAATGCTGGATACCGTGCGCTATCCAGCATTGTCTTCCATATTACCGGTCGTTTTCATAGAATGGGATGGCATATTCGCCATGCGACTCCAATCCTGCCAGCACCTTCTCTTTTGCCCGTTCATTGACTGATCCATCGGCAAAACGTATCAGTGCGAAGCCTGTTATGGGAAGTATTGCGAACAAACCTGGAGCCAGTCCATCCTCCGACTCTCCTGTTGGCCGGTACTGATAGATGGTGCTGCCAGTAGCACGCAAACACAGTGGCCTTGTGAAAGCATTTGCAGAGGTATCTCCGCTTTCGGGACCGGGTTCAGGAAGAACGGTTTGTGCCGCATCCTGCGGAATAAGGTCCCACGCTTTGAAGAGGCATGGTCCGGCCTGTGGCATAGGTGAGGGCGTCGTTTCTGCAACACTCTCGCTGTCGGCTTCAACGTTGTCTGCATGCCCGGAAACATCCTTATGACAGCACTCAGGAGGACATTGCGTCTGCCATACCGTATTGCGGGCGCGTGCATGCGCCAGAATCATGCGGCTTGTACATGAAAGCCGGGAAAGATCAAGATTGGGATTGAGGCGACGGGACGCGCCGTAGCGTCTGGTCTCTTCAATATAATCCGGGCAGTATGGATAGTGCTGTTCGCCAACCCAGATCAGCAGATCATAGATGGGATTACCGGCAGCATCAAGAACAGGTTGCCCGTCTGGCAACCTGCGTTGCCATAGCTGTGGTTTATTTACAAGGTCCAGACCATCGGGAACGGGCAATGGCGGGTCAATCAGGAACTCTTCAAGTGGGCGTCCATATGGAGATAAGCCGCTTTCGCAATACACACCGCCAGGTTCGCGGTCGCCACAGCCGCGTTCAACCGGGTCAGCTTTTGGGAAATCAAACATGGTCGTGTTCTCCTTTTTTTATCTGTCCTGGTGTTCGTGAATATCCGGGTGAGGAAGAGGTGACAGGCAACGCAGCGTAAGTGAGAGTTGTTGTACCAGCGCCTGCGTGAGCGTCTGGACAGCACGCGGCACCGCCTGAAAGGCATCGCTTTGCGCGAAGGCACGTAGCACATCGTCTACTTCCTGAAGCGATGGCGTCGGTACACTCAACTCCGCTGCTGGCATTACTCTCTCTGATGGCTGGATATCCTGGTTCACCGGCACACTTTGCGACTTCAGAGCAGCCTGTTCCGTTTGTGGTGCGCTATACGCTTTCGGTTGCGCTTCGCTCCATCCCTGACCAAGACTCGTCTGAAGTGGTACCAGCCCGGCATCTATCTGCGCTCGCAACGTTTCTTTCACCTGCTCTGCCGTTAGCTCTTCACCGGCACAAGCCAGTTGCACGACTCGCTCCTGTTGTGCCATCGTCAGACGTGTCAACTTCCGCGCAACATCCCGCTTCACCTTGCCCGTCAGAATACGTTCAAGCAAAGGGGCTGGCAACTGCGCGATTTTCAGCCGCTCATGCAAGTGCATGCGGTCAAAGCCGAACGCCGCCAGGTCATCTACCGTCATGCCGACTTTTTCATCGAGCAGCCGACG
>DATGJV010000492.1:0-9985 GCA_035295005.1 Ktedonobacteraceae bacterium
CGATAGCTAATTGGAAAAAGTAGCGCGGGTCGTAGCCAGCAGGATTGGGCGCGAAGCTACGCGCCGGGCCATGCTCGAAGCCCTGGTCTACCGGTAAAATCACCATTTTGCCAGTGCCAGCCAACTTGCCATGATTAAGCATACGAGCAAGATTTGTACGGATGCCAGGGTTCTCGCTGGAATACCAGCTTAAAATTTCACGGATGCGATCATTCATATGTTTGTTCCTTTTCACTCCTCGTTAAGTGATGCTTTACTACAAGCATTGTAGATGCCTGTATTTTATCACGCACTCAGACCATCTGAAAATGAATACAAAGAGCCTGTCTCCTCACAATAGTCTATCACATTACCAGTTTTTCACCATGTGGGCCACTTTCCCTTCAGGAGTCAACTCGTAACGAATGCGGTCAGGGTTCATATCCACACATTCAGGGGCCTCTTTAGCAGAAATAATGGTGTCATGAGGATGAAGAAGTTGCCAGAAATGTGCTACGATGCCAGGCGCATCGTGCCGGTAGACATAACGGCGTTGAATTTTCGCCTTTTGCGCCTCATGTTCAGCACGACCAAAGTATTTCCTTGCCTCTGCATCATCCAGATATGGATCAACAAATTCAAAAATATCTGGTCGGCGATATGTGTCTGGAGCCGGCTTACCGACATACAAAAAAACAACAGGATGCCCATCAGCAGAATGAATAGCAGCATTTATTACCGCATCGTTATTGGGATTATCAGCTGTCATTACCGCCAACACGGAGCCGGGTAAATAACTCCCGATGCCAGTAGGAATGACAGGAGCGTGGCCTCTGCTCTGATGTCTTCTATAGACGATATAAGAAACTCCCATACCAAGCGCAGCCACAGAGCCGCCAAAAGCAGTCGCTAGCGGCTTGGCGATAAGATTTGTCGTCCATGCTGTCAAGACGAGCAAGGTCGTCAGCACACCTAGCCAGAAATCGAGAGAGTACCAGAAACTCTTGATTGAGTGGTAGCCGGGTTGCGAAGCGGCGGCAAGGGCAGCTACAGTATCTGGTTCTATGCCTGTATTGGCTGTATCGTTGTTCCCAAGCACAAATTCTTTGCTCACCATGTCCGCTCTATTTAGCACATCTGAAGCAGGAGTTTGTGCCCCACCAATACCATGATGTTGCCCCTGTTTCCGTGACGGTAAATGTTGTGCGACAATACGGGCCAGTTTGCGCTCCTTATATCGCACAATATCCAGTCCCACGCATGTTAACGAGAAAGCACCCAGGAGGCCAAAGGCATACATATCACCCAGGATACTGATGTTGGCGTTGACCGCGATTAATATGGCTATAGGAATAAAGGTGGCAAGCCCAATGGAGAAATGAGGCGTATTGCGCAGCTTGTTGCGCCGCAACACAAACTCTGGAAAAAATTCCAGCCTGGCTAGCGCAATAAAAACGTGGTACGAGCCAATGATGGCGGTATTGCTGGCAAACACCAGTAGCGCACTGGCGCTAATCGCTACTTCCGTCTGCAAAACTACGCTGCCCCAATGACCCGCGAGCAGCGAGATCAGCTGCGCTGATTGAGCGGCATCAGCAGCCGCATTCGGCTGTAGAATGGTAGAAAGCATTGTCAGAACGGGACTGGTAATACCGATTGTTAGCACAACCAGTAGCAATGCCAGACCAGCCACTTTCTTACGCGGCGTTTTCATGACCGGCGACAGTTGTGATATGCTCTCCAATCCTGAAAAGGCCAGGAATGAGCCAGCAAAACCAATCAGGATGGCAACCGGAGTAAGTGCCTTGCCCTGAAACATCTGACCGAAAAGGGATAGGAAGTAGCCAAAGGAAATATGCGTAAAGACCGTCACAAGAATAGCCACGTCGCTCGCAAAGGCAATTACCGCTCCCACCAGGCTCACTTTTGCGCTCTCACTGATACCCACCCAATTTAATATGCCAAGCAAGACCAGGATGCATACCGTAATCCATAACGCAAAAGGGCCAATCGCTGGCACAACGACACTCAGGTACAACATACCCGACAGACAACTAATGGCGGCAGTAAGGAAGTAGTCAACCAGAATAAACATGCCACCTAACGCACCCACCCATTTATTAATGGCGAGCGCAGCAACAGTAACAACTCCTCCGCCCTGTGGGTACCGTTGCGTCACTTCGGCATATTTGAGCGTGAGCAATACAAATACCGACATGGTTAAGAATACGAAGAAACCCGCCAGCTTGCCCACATTGCCATAGAGGATACCCGGTGTATAATAGACCGATGTCCCAATATCAGCAAAAACAACAGCCCAGCACAGCAGAGGGCCAAGACGATGCTTATCCTGACCTGCTTCTTCACTGGAAGTCTGCGTTGCTAAACCTTGCGTTATGGTATCCTTTGCCATATTCTTTCTTTACCCTGCTGGCGTCTGTGCAGTTTACCCTACAGTAAAGATACGTTTCAACGCCTTTGTTTAGATACGTCTATAGACACAAGTATAGCAGATTTTTATGTTCTCTGCCGAAGAGTTCTATCGAAACAGGAACTCAGGAACTATGGTTAATTATGGAATTGAAAGGAGAGAAGCGATTTGAAATACTACACAAGCAATCGAAAAACAGAACCAGTGTTACTTTAGTCACATTGGTACGTTCCTATACGAAGATGGAGAGAAACTGCGTTTTCTTGTACAGGAGAGAACAGCATACCTGAACGCCCACGTTTCAACAAGCTATCTTGAGCAGCTTGTGAAGCTCACGCTGATGAAACAGGAGGAATAACATGAGTATGAGCGACAGTAGCTTCGAGCATATCTTACAGGCACTTCGCATGCAAAAGCAATACCTGGAGCAACTCCAGGCAGAAAATAGTGAGCTACGCCAACAACTGGCAGACCTGCGCAATGGACAGGGTATCTTTGTTGAGATTCTTGGCGCTCGCTTCGCCCTGGTGGGAACCCAGCCATCAGAGACGTTAGCGAATGAGACAGTTCAAGAGGCACCAACCTTAGAACTTGCGCTTGCGCCAACAGTAGATGCGCCTACCACTGCCATGCCATTCATCCCGGAGACCCCGCGTCCGATAGAGCTTTTTGAAGAACGCATGCCATTACAGGATCAAGTTACCGAGGAAATCGCACCATCTTTCTCCTCTTCACTATTAGAAGACGAAATGGATGACGACGATTTCGCCGACTCGGTCACCAGCCCTATTGCTGTATGGAAAGGCGCAGAGGCGAATACCCGGAAAAAGAACATCAATGAGGACGAAAAAGCGGCGCTACGGCGTGAACTCATTGGAAGTTTCCTGCTAGAGTAATCTGAAAAGCCTTACAGGTATCCCACATTCATACCAGGGTCGTGTAAACCACCAGCCGAAGCGTGGTTTGATGCTGGCTGGGAATCCAATCACCCGCGCATGTAATCAGGTTCAGATAGGTACCCCCTGAGTTGCCAAATATCGCCTGGATGGGGGCGGTTTGCGGTGAATAGAAGGCAACGCGGGTCACCTGGAAATCGAGGGTTTTTCCACTTGCGCTCATTACCTCGACACGCTCCCCAACTTGCATGTAACGCAGATTCCAGAACACCGCCGGATAGCCACCGGGACGATCTAAATGCCCATCAATGACTGCGCTTCCCCGCTCGCCGGGCTGAGGGCCGGAGACAAACCACCCGACATCATTCCAGGGGCTACGTATTGGTGTCGCTAAATCACCATTATTCAGTATTCCCACCGTTTCGACAGGTGCATTTACTCCAATAGATGGGATGATAAGGCGTACTGGATCAGCTATCGTATTCGCCTGGGATTTTAGAAGCCGGGTAGGTGTGGAAGTCACAGCTGGATGTGTGCTTGATGTTGATGCCTGTGATTGTGTATTCGGGTGAGCCTCTTGCGCGGTAACAAACGTTCCACATCCGCTAAGCACTACAGTCAATACAAGCATAAATAGTAATAAAGCGATTTTTAGCGCACGCATCGTAGATATTGTCTCCTATGTTGTTCCTACCTCTCATCCTGATATACGCATAGAAACGATTGAGCGATTACAGCTGAGCATACTATATACCATATTCCGCGATATTGAAAGGGAAGGCTCAACATACAAACATCTGGCTTTGCCTTACATCTGTACGCTATTTCTTCCCTTTCAATGCCTATTAGATTCTAAAGCTGGATTGTCTGAGTTACCTGGGTTACAGGTGGATTGGTATTCGGTTGAGCCAACATGATGAGCGTCAATGAGCTGCCATTTTGAGGCACGAGGAACGTTGCAGTAACGTTGTTTCCGGTGGTGCCGGGCGGAATAGTATTAAACACCCAGTTCGTGGACGGATTCACCGAACTGCCTTCCTGCAAACGCATATTGTCAGACGGGGCTGTATAGAAACCACTGGAGGTTGGATTATCTACCTTGAACGTGAGAGTGACATAGCGCATACTCGTTGTCGCCTGCTTCCCATCGGCGCTCAAGCTGGAGGTGGCACTGGTCAGTGTCCAGTTGAGACCGGCATACTGAAAAGAGGAATTCGGGGTGATCGTCCTGTCCTGATACTTGCTCACATTCGCATTCCCGGTCAGAGGAATAGACATCTGCGCCTCCGTTGGCCCACCTATTTGCAACGTAAGCTTGCTAATATCCACTTTTGACGTGAGAGGAAAGTCTATCCAATTTTGTCTGTTTACCGCCTGAGCGAGTCCACCTGAGTTCTGCTCATTCGTTGGCGCAACACTCGTGCCATCCGGTAAAATCAGACGGAAGTTGTCACTATAAGACGGGTATACGCTACCGGCATAGGTATTATGCTCCGACATATTCACGCGCAGCAACACAGGTGAATTAGAGTTGGCGTCATCTGTGAAGCTGCTCGCTTCCTGTACATTGCTAATGCTAATCACCTCACTGGCGTACGGTACTGTGACATTCATCTGCTGCGAAGCTGGCACAATCGTTGGTGTAACACTATTTCCAGGTACCCCGTTGCCGTTGCCAGTGACAGAATTTCCATTTCCTGAAGTAACCGTTGGGACACTATTCGCAAGCCCGCTCACCCACCGATATGCAAAGAACCCTGAGACACCGCATATAGCGACAATGAGCAGGATAATCAACATGACACCGCAACCAATCTGGCCCAAAACCCTCTTCGAGGAGTCTTTCTGTGGTTTCGCATACGTAGGAACAGGGGTTGGCTGGATGGCTGGCGCTGATTGCCCATAACTCTGCGCGGCTTCCGTTGGATAGTTTGTATACGATTGTGGAGAACCAGATGGTGGTGTATATGATTGTATCGGCGGTGGTGGTGGAACCGATTCTCCCTGTGATGGCATACTCCCAGCCGCTAATTGGGTCGGTATATCAGGAAATGATGAGCGATTGGGATCGCTTGAGGCAGATGTAGGCTTGCCAAAATCGGCATCCATTGTGGCACCACAGTTCGAACAGAATCGCTGTCCAGCCGGGACAGAGGTGCCACATTGCGGGCAGAAACGCGGAGGCATCTGAGACATAGATTTGCTCCTTAAAGTTTTGTAAACAGGTGATTGTAGCCATTTTCCCCGCATGCCTGAGCAGCTTTTTGGGTACAATCACTGAATCAACGTGCGAACAGGCCCATTCTAGACTATGAAAACGGTACATGGAAAACAGGTCGGTGATACAGTACACAAGAAAGAAAATTTCTCACCACCCCTCTTACTAAGCAGTGTAGCAGTATTGCGACATAAAGTCTACAATATAAATCACTAGTTTCGCATGACCCAGGTCACAAAATAGATGTCGTGCTTGTGTTGTGAAAATAACCATCACGATAACTGAAAATTGGTGGTGGCTTGTGTATCACCGCTCTGGTTTTGCGGCACAAGAACAAGCGTGAAAGCCGTGTTTTTTTGCGGCACAAGGAATGTTACCGTGCCACTTTTGCCGGTGACACCGCTATCAAACGAGGTGGGAAGCGACGCATCTACGGGTGTGAAAGTGCTATTTCCTGATTGCAAACGGACATAGGTATATGGCGAACCGGTAATAGCCTGTTGAGAAAGGGTATTATCCACGCTCAATGTAACGACGACATAGCGCATTCCTTTACTTGCCTGTTGACCTACAATACTGTATTGCGCTGTTGCACTGACTAATGTCCAGTCTAACCCGGAATATTGCAATTGCCCATTGGGTTTCACCGAAATTGGTGCATATTTGCTCAGATTGGCATTACCTGTGAGTGGTATATCCATCTGCGCTTCGTTGTTGGCACCGAGCCGCAAGGAAAGCTGGCCGACTTTGTCTGATGTTGGCACCGCGAAATCCACGTAGCTGTTTTGCATTGCTCCCGGAACAATACCAACGGTCGCTTTCGCGTAGGTCGGCGTCACCGTTTTTCCGCCGGGGAGGACCAGTTGGGCGATATCATAGTATAACCAGCTTATTCTGGCTGTGGTTGGATTATGCTCTTGCAAGTTCAGTCGCACCATGCCATCGCCACTTGAATTGGGGTCATCAAGGAAGTTTTGGGATTGTTGCACGCTGAGTACTGTTACCTCCACGCCCGCGTATGTCACTGTTTCATGCATCTGCGTCGTTGTTATCGGAGACTGCGTATTACTGCCGCCCAGACCAGAACCGTGCGCACTCAAGAGAGAGTACAGTAAGTAACTTCCCGCACCTATCAATACAAGCAACGCGAGAATCATCAGGATACATCCCGTTCTACCTGGCCTGCGCATCCGCGTCGAGCCGTGGGATTGAGTGGTGCGAAAGGCTGGTACTATAGTATCCGATCCTGTTGTGATACGCTGTGATTGCTGAGGCGGTGCCTGTACTGGCGGCACAGTTTGCGTCGGTTGCTCTGATGTTTGCATGGGCGTTTGTGGCTGGGAACGGAGAAGATATAATCCACAATTGGCACAGTTTATTTGACCTGCTACCGTTGGTGTTCCACAACGGGGACAAAATCGGGGTATTGCCTGTGCCATAGTACTTTTCCTTCTATGCTCATCAATAGTTGCTTCTTTTCGCATTTATTTTAGCACAGGGAGGGAAGATTACTGTGGCACAGATCACACTTTTGGCCTACTAACGATTACCTGCTACTTAGTAAGGGCAACTTTTAGCAGGAAGCGGAAAAAATCTACCAGATTGGGCGTGCCGAGGCCGGTCGGGTAATTCCAGCCACGCCCCGCTTTGTAGTACAGGTTATCTCCCTGCGTTACATCGAAGAACGGATGCAAATTGCCAGTATTGCTGGTATCTACATAGTAGAACAGAGCGGTGCCAACAAAGAAAGTGTGAGCATATTCTATGGTTCCTTGATTCACCAGAGCCATGCCAGCCGCCCAGATTGGTGATGCCGCGCTCGTTCCGCCGACAATTTGCCATTGACCATTAAAGTACATAGCAATACCATAGGCGACGGCGGATATATCCGGTACCTGGCGCATACCCTGCGAAAATTGATTGCGGACACCAGGGGCCGATTGGTAGCCAGGCTGCTTGAACGCACCGCTATTGCCACCGCCTGTCCCCCACTGGTTCGTGCATTGGGAAGTATTTGAGCCATCCGACCACGCAACCTCTTGCACACGCGCCCCCGTGTTGGGGTTAATCGCAAGCTCTGTTCCACCCACCGAAGTCGCATAAATGCTGCTGGCGGGATAACTCACTCCCAGATCGCCAAACGTTCTATCGGCAAATGCTCCACAGTCGCCGGAGGAGACGAACACCGTCATATGCTCCCCTTGCGTCAGAATTTGCAAGCTGTGATCAATTGCCAATGCATCACCCTGCGTGATTTGCGTCTCGGCAACGCCATAACTGATGCTCACGACGCTGCCACTTCCGGTATTATGCACGTTATCCTTGATGATCTGTTGCAATTCATCGTTCATACGCACCCAGATATCATCTCCCGCCATTCCATCAGATTGGTACATCACGATGTTGGCAGCAGGTGCCATACCGGCAGCCATTTCAAGGTCAAGCGTTGCTTCTCCATCGTTATCACCTCCCTGAAATGTTGGCGGGGAATCAACATTGACCAGTGTTACTTTGTTGATTGACCTGGAACAGGCAAAGTAATTGCGGATATCACTGGCATTGACCGTACCAAGTTCAGGCAGGTTGATAGTCATGTGTTGACCATACCAGCCAGTCTTCCAGAACCGTTGATAGCCATAGGCATAAGCGATGCCAGTAGTGGTTAATGCTTGCGGGTCCGGGGTACAATTCGCCGCGGCACTGTGCGGTTTCTGACCTGACAGAGGCGTCATGGACAACTGGGGGTGCGGCGGCACACTGTAATCATCTAATCCGGTAACAGAAGTGATATAGGGAGCGACAAATGTGGGAATCATTGGCGGCGTTGCCGGTGCATAGAACGTGCGACCATTCAGCTTATGGATGACAAACGTAGTATGCAATACTTTCGCAAACGTCGCCGCTCTGGCATCAATTGTGAGGTCGGTGTGCAACGAATTGATGGTAACTATGGCATCATCTATACCATAGACTTTTTTGATCTGCTGGAAAGTTGCCTCGCTGATGCCAAGTTGATTGGCAACAGTGTCCAGGCTCTGACCCTTGCCCGTCTGGACTTTCTGCTGATTCAACTTATTGAGCAATTGCTGATTTAATTTGAAGGCTACGTGAACGTGTAACTGTGTATTGCCGGGCAATGGCCCAATAACAGGTGAATTAAGCGCCGCTGCTGGCAATCCGAGATTAAGCGGCGTATATGCAATATGAACTGGCGTAGGTGTGGGCGTCACCGCAGGGCTAGAGCCACCGCAACTGCATAAGAAGAGCAGGAGAAAAACCCCTAAGACGCTTCCCACCCCACGACCCGACATCATTTTTAGCAGCCTCTGCTGAATAATCATAAGAAAAACCTCCCTGGAGAATACCCTCATCATTGTTTTTCTATTTACACTGATGGCTATATGACTCAGCTTATCTATATGAACGTGCATAATATCCCATTCGTCACATGAATTCAACAACTCAAATTCATAAGGTATGTATCATTTCATCAACTCTCAAGTTGATAAAATGGTACATACCATGCACTACAAATACGTGCAAATAGTTGGATAGAGAAGATTTATACCAGTTTTTGCTGTTGGGGGCCAGAGTATCTCTGACCTACTACTTATCACCCTGGCAATCAGTTTCAGCTTCTGCAATTTTCCCATCTTCTCTATCCTACTATTAAAAGTGTGCCGAAAAGTGATATAATGAGAAGGATAATTGGAAAGAATATTCTATCAAGGACATACTCTATGCCAGATTTTAAAGTAGAAGCCCCATTTCAGCCAACCGGCGACCAGCCTGATGCCATCGCCAGACTTGTAAACGGTATACGCGATGGCTATAGGAAGCAAACGCTGCTCGGCGTTACCGGTAGCGGCAAAACGTATACCGTGGCAAAAATTATCGAGCAGGTGCAAAAACCAACTCTGGTGCTAGCACCTAATAAGACGCTCGCGGCACAACTTTTTAGCGAATATAAAGAGTTTTTCCCCAATAACGCGGTCGAGTATTTTGTTTCGTACTACGACTATTACCAGCCAGAGGCTTACATTCCTCGCACTGATACTTATGTTGAGAAAGAGAGCATGCTCAACGAAGAGATTGAAAAGTTGCGCCTCTCGACGACGCGCAGCCTCTTTGAGCGGCGCGACGTGTTGATTGTCGCCTCGGTCTCCTGCATCTACGGCCTGGGCAGCCCGGAAGAATATGGCGAGGTGGTGTTGACGCTGAAAGTTGGCGAGGAGCGCCGCCGCGACAAAATTCTGCGCCATTTGACTGAGATTCAGTACGAGCGTAACGATACCAACTTTATTCGCGGGCGTTTCCGCGTGCGCGGCGATGTGCTGGAGATTTTCCCCGCCTACGAAGATGTCGCGGTACGGATTGAGTTTTTCGGCGACGAAATTGAGCGTATGACCGAGGTTGACCCACTGACCGGTGAAATTCTCGGTAAACGCCAGCGACTCGACA
>DATGJV010000493.1:0-11093 GCA_035295005.1 Ktedonobacteraceae bacterium
AGAAAATCAGTACCAGTCTTTACACACGACAATTATTATTAATGGTCGCATGGTAGAAGTTCAGATTCGCACGCGAGAAATGCATGAAATTGCCGAGTATGGAGCTGCCGCAACGCACTGGCGTTACAAAGAAAGCAAAGCCTATAGGAGAAATAGAATTACTAAGGTAAAGAAGTCAAAGGATTTGCTCTGGAATAAGGAATTAGCAAGTTTACGCCAGAAGCTTGGTTATGATATGGGAACTGGCAAATCATTACAGGAAGGACCTTTAAAAAAGCGAATCTTTGTTATTACACCTAATGGTCATGTTATTGATATCGCTGAAGGCGCAACCCCGCTTGATTTTGCTTACCGTATCCATACAAATTTAGGAGATACCTATATGGGAGCAAAGATAAATGGCCGCTATGTAAGTATGGATTATGAATTAAAAAATAGTGATATTATCGAAGTTTTTACCTCTCGCACACGGAAAGGGCCTAACCCCGATTGGCTTAGTAAGAATAGACTTGATGACTCAGATAAAAATAGTGACGATACGAACGGAATCTTGCCTCATTCGGAGTGGCTTTATCGATCCGGCAAAGCAAAAAACGATGAAGAAAGTGAGCCAATGTACTACGTGTTTGCACGCACCCGCAATGCACGAAGTAAAATTCGTCATGCACTAAAACCATCGGATCCCCAGACGTGATACCTCATCTCCGCCTACTTTTACTCGCTGCTTTCCGCGAGACCATGAACTGTAACCCCTGGCGCTCGACGAATTCCTGGAACTCGGCGTAGAATTCGGCGCGGTCTTGCATGGAGATGACCGATACGGCGTCGGCGGTTTCGATGGCGTAGGGATAACCATTGCCACCGGCGATGACTTCGGCACGGACAACATCCATGACGGGTTCAAGGATACCTTCGTCGAGCAGCCAGCGCGGGAATTCGAGGCGTGCGGGTGATTGGCCCACACCGGTTTGCAAATAGCAAAAGGCTACCTGCTCGCGATATTCGCCGTAGCCCTCAAGAATATCGCCGCGGGCGCAAATCATCGCGGGTGTGCGGTCCCCCCACTTGAGCCGACCTTTCCAGAGCAGCGCATCGTGTATTCTTTTGGTGTCGCGTAAGGTGGGGTATGGTGAGGCGATATCGAGACGCCGCAGCATTGTAATGATATCTCGTGCATAACTCGTATCAATATAGCCTATCAACGGCACACGCTGCTGCTCCGATGTGCGCAACAGGGAGACCGCCGCCGCGATATAGCGTTCCCGGTAAGGGCTGGGCATGGTCAGTGCGAACGAGACGACGAGCGAGCCATCGAAGAAGACGACGGGACTGTATGCCGGATCACCATCGCGCCGTGTCTGCGCGAATCGTTCCATCTGTGTGCAGAGCGTCTCGATTTCCAGCATATAGCGCCGCAATGTCACCTGCATATCTGAATACGGATAACTATCGGGGTCTTTGTTTTCGGTTTTGGACTCCTCCATAATCTCTTCGGGGGCCAGCACCTCCAGGCGCACATCCTTTGTGTAGGGCATGCCGCGCATATGCGGATTGGCGAAGAAACCGACCTGTACGAGGGCAACTGGAATAGAGGCGTCGCGCCAGGGTTGCAACTGGCTGCCATCAACTGCTAGCGTCGTGACACCCTCTATGCATTCTGCCCACGAACGCGCCTGTTCATGACTGGCAAATTCGCGTCCGAAAGGAATTGTAGGGACAGCTTTAGCACGTCCGTCCTCCACCGATGCCAGCCAACGATCAAACTCAATCGTTGGGCGAGCGCCCGCAGCCATAGCGTTCTCTTCAGGTGGTAGCACGCGCTCCATATGCGTACTTGATGGGAAGCGCGTGTGCAATGTCTCTAGTGCGGTGCGATATTCGCTCAATTGTTCGCTAAATGTGCCGTCATAGAGGCCAAACTGACCCTTTTTGAGTTGCAACGCGGCATGCAATTTGCCCTTATGAAGCATGCACCCTCTCCTGTTCCCTTACCATCATCTCGTCCTCTGTCATCAGGCGCGTCTCGCCGTTCACTTTTTGCAGACGTACCAGGCTGTCGAGGCCCTGTTCAAACGTATCGTCGTGACTGATTACCACCAGTTGCTCGAAGCCGCGCACACGACGAATCTGTTCAGCCAGATTCATGCGTCGCAGTTCGTCCATGTTCTGTGTCGGCTCATCGAAGAAAGCGAGATTGAGCGATGAGAGCTTTTTGAGCAGGGCCAGGCGCACAGCAAGGGCCGCGCTCATCTGCTCGCCGCCGCTCAATTGCGCGAATGTGCGGTCAACGCCGCCCCGCCGCAGGATAATCTCATAATCGTTCTGCCACGACAATTGCGCTGAGCGATCACCCATCACCTCACCAAAAATTCGGTTTGCCTCTGCCGAGATATCGCCCAGCATCGCCTTCAAGACGTATGGCGCGGCCTCTTTGAGGATTTTGCGGAACTGCTCCATCATCGTGTGCAGTTCTTCCAGCGTCGCTTGCTCCTTTTGCGCCGCCTCAAGTTCAAGCAAAAGCGCCTCGGCCTGTGTTATCTTCTGTTCCAGAGCGACGATATCTTGCTGTGTGCGTTGCATATTGCCGCTCAATTCCTTCAGATTGCCACGCAACTCGGTCAATTCGGCGCTGACAGCTTGAAGTTCTTGCTCATTGAAGGCGGCTTTCGCTTGCTCAAATCCCTGTTCGGCGATGCGCAAAGCTTCCTGTGATTGCCCCGTCTGGCTCAACATTACTTCATAGGCTTGCTGGCGTTGCGGCAATAGTTTTGCCGCTTGCTCATTGCGCACATAGTTGGCGTGTCCATTATGGCACCGTTGCAGGATACCTTCTTGATTGCCAATGTGCATATCAAGTTCAGTATATGCCGCGAGTTGTTGCTCCACTGCCTGTAATTGCAGTTCCGTTTGCTCCTGTTTCTGCTGTTCTTCCTGCAATTGTTGCTCATAAACCGGCCCCTGCTTGATTATCCCTTGCTGAGCGTGACGTTGCGCCCGTGGATCATTGAGAGCGGTCAGCGCGGCATTAGCTTGCTGCAACTGCTCTTTACTGCCACTTAGTTCCTTTGTTTGTCGCCGTCTCTCCTGAATGATTTCTTCGGTTTGTTCTGCCTGCTCTTGCAACTGCTGCACCTGCATGCGCAGACCATCCAATTTATTTACCTGTTCAGAGGCTTTGTGGCTCTCTTTGCGTTCTGTATCCGCACGTGCAATCTGCTGGTCAATGCTCTTGAGCGCCTCCAGGTCTTCCGCCAGCTCAGCTACCTCGCGCTCCAATCGCGTGATTTCTAACGCCAGCCGTTGCAAATACTCAGCAGCGTTGTCACGCTGCATCACGTATTGCTCCATTCTTGCCAGCGCATCGGCATATTTTTGCACAAGCGTCATGCGTTCCGCCGCCGCTGTTTGCTTCTGGCTAATAGTGTTGAGACGAGTCCGGTCCTGATTAACCAGATTATCAAAATACGATTCCAGGCTGGCGGAGCCACGTTGTTTAATATTCAAACATGGTTCGTGCAAGAACGGGCATTGTCCGCCTACCGATTGTTTGCGTGATGTCAGGTAGCCCTCAATATTACCCTCTAAGCGATAGCGTTGTTCCGCGTACTGGTCGTGTTGTTGGCGCAACGTCGGCAATTCTTCGGCTTCCGAGCGATGCTCCTCAATTTTCGCAATGTTGCTTTCCGCCTTGCGCAATCGAGTCGAAATGTTCTCACGTTCATCCAGTTTCTGACGCACCTGTTCGCGTTTCTCATTCATCTGGCGCAACTTGAGGCCGCGCTCATTTACTTGCGCCTGTAGTTTCGCCATCACCTCCATGCGTTCTTGCAGCAGATCAGCCACAGGTTGCAAAGGCTCAATAGCAGTAATAGTATGTTGCAATGCTTCCTGCTTTTTCAGGTATTCATCGCGCTGTTGCACCAGCCGTTTGCCTTCCACAACGAGACTATCATACAGTTTGACATTGCCCATCAGGATATCGCGCTGTTTTTCTATCTCAATTTGCTCATCAACGAGGGGCAAGAGTTCTAACAGGCGGCGGTTGGCAGCAGCCACCTCTTTCAGGCGCACATGCAGATGCCCGATGTTGGTCGAAATCTTTGTCAAGGTTCTTGTATGTTCTGCTTTGTGTAAGAGCAATGCATCGCGTTTCTGTGCGTCGGAGCGCAATCGCTTCAACTCGCCCTCAGCCGCCAGATACCGCTCGTAATCGCTCTGACTCGCCTCCACAATCTGCTGAGCGGTACGCGCAAGCTGTAATTCCTTTTCGCGGTCGGCCAGGCGAGCGGAATTCGTGTTGTATGTATTCTCGCTTAGTTCGTACTGTTGTTTTGCCTGCCGGAGTGCTTGCTCCCGTTGCTTCAACTCTTTCTCGCGTGCATCCAATTGCTCAAGGTGCTGTGTTCCCAGCGCAAATTGTTCTGTTTGTTGCTGGTGAAGTTGTCGTGTTGTGGTCAATGAAGTGCGCCAGTTTTCCAGGTCGCGGGTCTCATATTGCAGACGCTGTATCTCTCCCTGTTGTGTCTGTACCTGTTCTCTGTAGACTTTTTGCGCATCGAGCAAATAATCGGCGGCGGTTTTGTAGTCTTCTATCTGGAGCAATGCATCAAATGTCTGCTTGCGCTTCCCCGCTGCTTCCAGGAATATTGCCGTAAATGTTCCCTGTGGCACACCCAGCGCATCACGAAAGAGCGCGTTCAACGAGCGTTCGCGGTCAATGCCGAACAGTTCGTGTAGCTTATCCGACACATCGGTGCGTTGCTCAATCCGGTAATCGGACTCGCAATCATAAATAAACCAGTGTGCGCCCGCGCCACAACGTCGCTCAACCGTGTACGTTCGATCATCGCCGCCAATCAGGTGAACGACGACGCGCCCGTACTTTTCTCCCTCACGCACAAACTGCCCCTGGTTATACGGCAAGTAATCGAACAGGGTATAGCCTATTGCCTCCACAATCGTCGTCTTCCCTGCGCCGTTGGCCCCGCTAATAGCTGTTGTGCCGCGCCGGAAGTCAACCGCCATCTGACGATAACTTTTAATATTCTCTAGCTCAATGCGTGTAATCAGCATAATTGTGCCGCTTTCTTAACCAGGTAACGCGAAAATTGCTTGCTCGCAATTCGTTATTCTCATGCACATTGCGAAATGTGGAAATTTTTCACCATGTGGGGGCGCAATTCATAGCGCCCTGGATACGTGACTGCACGTTGCTGCGCTCGTGCAGGTGGGTGCGCTGAAGCGGACCCCTACAGGCTCAGGGTGCGCTGAAGCGGACCCCTACGTGCCTACGCGGAAGACGGCCATACGCGAACGCAGGGAATTCGTCAGTTCGACGAGGTGATCGAGCGATTGCTGCATCTGATAAATATGCTGAGTGATTTCACTCGTCATTCGTTTGATTTGTTCGATGGCATCAACCACCAGTTGCGATTCTTGCGCCTGGCTGTCGGCGGCATTACAAATACCCTGGATCAGATTTGCCATCTGTTCCGTCACGACATTGATGGCTTCGAGCGTGACGCCGGTCTGCATGACCAGTTCAGTCTGGAGAACGACCTGTGAGGTGCTTTGTTCGACGCTGCGCGAAACGGCGGTTGTCTCATATTGGATGTTGCGCACATGGTTCGAGACTTTCTGGGCCGCTTCCGAACTACGTGTTGCCAGCGAGCGCATCTCCTGTGCAATAATGGTAAAGCCTGACCCCTGTTCACCGGCGCGTGTCGCCTCGATGGCGGTGTTGAGCGCCAGCAGATGCATGCGTGTCGTCAGATCGCTCATAGCTATGAGCGTTTCGTTAATCTCCTGCCCGCTTTCGCCCAGCCGTTTCATGATGCGTGACGAAAGCATAGTGGCCTCGCGCACCTGCCCCATGCCTTCAACGGCGCGATCAACCGCTCCCTGCCCATCAAGTGAAGCCTCCATTGCTTCGAGCGCCACACGGGACAATTTACCGGCCTGCTCTGATACCTCATGCATAGTGAGGGCCACCTCGCCAACGACATGCGAGATGTGGTGAATGTGTTCTTCCTGTTGGCTGGCATCGCGCACCAGCAGTTCTGAACTGCGCTGTACATCGCGGGTATGATCATCCACCGCCTGTGTCACCATTTGCACGTCCCCCAGAATCCAGCTCATTGTCGCCGCCAGGCCATTAATGGCTTCTCCAATTGGTTGCAATTTCTCGTGTTCTGAGCGCACACGTACACGCAAATCGCCCTCTCGTATTTGTTCCAGGTCGTCTCGCAGGAGCGCGATAGCCTCTTCCAATGCCCGGTGTTCCACCTCGCGCTCCTCAAATATGCGTGCATTGTCAATGGCGATGGCAGCCTGATTGGCGAATAGTTCCGCTATCTCAATACTCTGCCGCGTCGGTTTTTTGCCATCTACGGGGTCATCCAGCGAGAGAAAACCGAGCAATTCTTGTTTGCGGGGGCTGAACAATGGCACAATCAATCCATCATCGGGATGCCAGCCGCCGGGAGCATAATCCTCTAGCGATTTATTGGTTACTGATACAATATCAGAAAAGTTGTCGGCATACTCGTGTGGGATAAAATAGCTCTGGCTAATACGAAAATCATCACGCATGAGGCGCACAACCTCCTCAACAGGCCGCCGCGCCTCTCGCAACACACGCTGGTTCTCTTCCGACATGCCAGTGAACGCGACCGGGGAGAGACATTCACTGTCGGCCTCGGCGAGATGAATGACCGAAATACGAAAGCCGGTACAGTCGCTAATCGAAGCCACCATTTGTTGCAGTACTTCGCTCAGACCCAGTTCGGCTCGTAGGACGTTTCCCAGGCGCAACAATTCTTTGATTTGTCGGGTCTCTATGCCGCCGTTACCATTTCCTGCTTGCGTTTGTGGTGTGCCATCATCGCTCACAGGCGGGGAAATGGAAGAGGGCGGACTAAAGCCAGCCCCTACAGTTGTCCCGGTATGTTCACGTTCCCACTGCGCCTGCTCAGCCGGGGTGCGAAAACGAACGCGAAGCGGCACAAATCGGCCCTGTGGCCTTCGTTCTGACATGGACTCTTGCTCTCTCAATGAACCAATAAACTGACGCTCTACCAATCTCTCAAGAATTGTACTGAGAATAGCACAATCCTCGCCGGTATACAAGTCTGGTGGCACAGATGGGTATAGAATAAGCACAGGAAAATGCTGGATGGTTCCGTACACGGAACCATCCAGCATTTTCCTGTGCTTATTCAGTTTCCATATACGGTCTGTAATACCCTTTGAGGGTGCGCGGCAGACGCCCGCACAGGTAGGTGCCATCTGTGCGGTGTTCCTCTTGCTCTACATAGCCGCGCCGGTGGAAGAGTTCCACCAGTTCGCTTTTGTTGAATGGGATAATCACCTGTACCGCTTCCATACTATCGGCCAGCACCTGTGCCACTTTTTCGAGCAACGCTTCCAGGCCGCTGCGTTTGAGCGCGGATACCGGTACAGCGTTGGGATAGAGCGTGGTATCCACTTCACGTGGGTCATCGAGCAGATCAATTTTATTGAGCGCAGTCACGCGGGGTTTGTCCCCCACCTCAAGGTCGTGCAGGACATCATTGACCGTCTCGCTCTGTTCAATGGCGTTCTCGTGGCTGACATCTACGACTTCCAGCAAAAGGTCGGCGTCGGTAACTTCTTCGAGCGTGGCCCGGAAGGCGGCAATTAGCTTTGTTGGCAATTTCTGGATGAAGCCGACCGTATCGGTGAACAGCGCCTCCTGATTTCCCGGTAGCACCACGTGGCGAGTGATGGGGTCAAGCGTGGCGAAGAGCTTGTTTTCAGCCACAACATCGGCCTCGGTGAGCGCGTTAAACAGGGTGGATTTGCCGGCATTGGTGTAGCCAACGATGGCGATTACGGGGATAGCTTGCGCGGCACGTTGCCGCCGGTGTAACGTGCGTTGTTCACGAACCTGCTCAATACTTTCACGCAGGTCGGAGATACGGCTGCGAATACGGCGGCGGTCAATTTCTAGCTTTGTTTCACCGGGGCCGCGCACACCGATAGCTCCACCGGCACCCGCGCCGCTCGTACCACCAGCACTGCGCGAACCTCCCGCCTGTCGCGAAAATGTAACGCCATGACCCGTCAAACGGGGCAAGCGATACTCTAATTGTGCTAACTCAACCTGTAAGCGTCCTTCGCGGGTGCGAGCGTGCTGTGCGAAGATGTCGAGAATGAGGGCGGTACGGTCTATGACACGCACTTCAAGGAGCTTTTCCAGGTTGCGCTGTTGCGAAGGGGATAGTTCGTCGTCACAGATTACCAGCTCAAATCCCAGTTGTCGCTCCAGTTCGCTCAGTTCTTGCGCCCGCCCTTTCCCAATATAGGTGGCAACGTCGGGATGGTGCAATCGCTGAATCATCGTTCCCACCACATCCGCACCTGCTGTGCGGGCTAACGTACCCAGTTCGCTCATGGAGTCCTCAACACTCCAAACGCTATCCTGTGTATCGCTGTCAACAGCGACCAGATAGGCATGTTCAGGTTTGCCACGAGCGCCAGTTTCGATGAAACGGTCTTGCTTTGTCGTAATTGTTATTCCTCACCTTCACTTTTTTCGTCAGGACTCTACACATGTGTACCATTATACTATTATAATGTATACGCTTCGCCACAGGTTTCAGAATAGGAACCATCCAGTATCCATTATGCGCCACTGGCGCATAATGGATACTGGATGGTTCCTATTCTGAAACCTAATGACCGCTACGTAGAGCATTGATATGCGGCACAATAAAGCTGTTTACCTGCGCAAACAGACTGTGTTGTGTCGCAGTCAGGTAGAATGTTTGCCAGCTACTGAATTGCGCGGTAGAAATGGCAACCGGCAAATGATTTTTGTCTTGCAGGAAGGTTCCCAGGACGAACAACAATACGGCCCACAGCAACCATGCCTCAATAAAGCCGATGAATCCGCCCGCAAGCCTGTTGGCCAGGCCAACCAGCGGGATTTTCATCACGCTGCGTGCCGTTGTACCAATGATATGCAATATGACAACCGTCCCGATAAAAAGCACAACATACGAGATCAGGGGTGTTGCGGGGAGATTGTTGGCGGAAAGCAAGGCTGTGAACTGCGGCCCGAACAGGTAAGCCACAGCAAAGGCAATTGGAATACTCAATAGATTGACGATACTGGCGATAGCGCCATTGCTAAAGCCGTTCAAGACCAGCAGAATAACCGTTGCGATAAACAAAATGTCTATGGTACTAAGTGAGCCTAGCATCTATGTAGACCTCCATCTTTTAATGATTCATTTTGCAGATGAGCCTATTATACACATGTATTGACGTGACGTATAGGGTGGTTGTAACAAAAGAAGTGTGAATTTTTGCACAGAGACAGAAACAGCTCAGGCAACCGCGGTTGCCTGAGCTGTTTCTGTCTCTGTGCAAAAATTTGCTACGACCCTGTGACGCCCGTAAAGTTGAAGCGCCCGATGCGGAGTGCCGGGGCAACAACGTTCATGTACACATTGCATTGCACCCGTTCGCGCCCAATTGCCTGCACATCGCGTAACGCTTCAAGGATACTTTGCGTGAAGCGCATGTTTTTGACAGGCTGTGTTAATTCGCCATGCTCGATCAGAAATGTGCCGTCGCGAGTCATGCCGGTCAGTAGCGTTTTCACGGGGTGCACAGTGTTGGTGTAGTGAAAACGAGTCACATAGATGCCGTGGTCAACGCCTTTGATGAGTTCTTCCATACTGGCATCGCCCGCCGCCATCATTGCTTGTGTGGGCAGCGGCCCGTAAGGGTTGGGCGCGGGCAATGCATGTCCTGTGTTGGCGGACCCGTCACGAGCGGCGGTAAACGAATCGTAGACAACGGCATTGGCAACGCCAGTATCAATCATCACCACCCGCTGTTTGGGAACGCCTTCATAATCAAAGGCTTGCGGCAGACCTGCCGGATCATGACCGTCATCGTAAATAGTGATGTTCGGGTGTACCAGTTGTTTGCCGAACTGCCCGTTCATGAAGCTGCGCTCCTCCTGTACCGCCGTGGCTGTGAGGCCCATGAAAATGAGGTTTTCCACCATATCGCCGACTGCATAGGTATCCAGCACCACTGCATATTCGCCAACCGGCACTTCTACAGGATTGCGGCTACGCAGCGCCTTCTCCACAGCCTCACGCGCCATCACTTCAAAATTGATGGTCGCGGCATTGGTGGCGATACGCTGAGTGTAGCCGGAGCCGTCGGCATCAGCCATCACTACCGCATGACATTCGGCATCTGTACGCGGCTCATAGGCGAAGATACCGAGTGAGTTGGCTACCGCTATCTCCGTCGAATTGGTTGAGAAGGCCCCTGCCGACTCCAGGCCCCGCTCTTTCGCCAGTTGTACAATCACGCCAACCTGGCGAGCGCGTTCCTCTGGCGTATAACGCGCCGTTTGTTCGCTATAACCGGGCGCTGGAATAATCGGTTGCTGTGCTGGCAGCGAATGGAATTCAGAGTTTTCGGGCTGGATATTCGCTATCTCCAATGCTTGCTCTGCGACACGGCGCAACGATATATCATCCAGCCGATTGGTCGTCGCCACACCCACCTTTTTGCCCACCACAGCCCGCACGCGCACCGAGGAGTTACTTTCAGCGACATTTTGATGTATAAAATTGTTGGCAAAGCGGGTGAGTGCGCTCTCCGTTCCCAGGTAGACCACTTCAGTCTGTTCCGCCTGTGAATATCCCAACACCTTTTGCAAAAGCGCACGCACTCTGGCTTCATTGGTAATCATTGTTTATCTCTCTTTCACGCCCACCGACCAACGCCGACCTGGACGTTGCGAAAACGGGCGGGGGCAGCACCGTGTCCTGTGCGCATCGTTTGCATCGGCTCGCCTTTGCCGCAGTTGGGCGTTCCCCACACTACCCATTCGTCGCGGTTACAGATGGCGTCGCATGAACCCCAGAATTGCGGCGTAATGCCCGTGTAGGTAGCATTCTTATACATCTGTCCCAGTTTGCCATTTTTGATTTCACGGGCCATCTCAACGCCGAACTGGAAATTGAGGCGCAGGTTATCTATGCTCCAACTTTTATTAATTGACATAAAAATACCATCATCGG